>CAJQND010000377.1 GCA_905479595.1 uncultured Hyphomicrobiales bacterium | reverse complement strand
CAGCGACGCTCAAGACGTTGCCTCAGATAAATGGCTATCAGGTTCATAATGACCAGGAAGACCAGCAACACCATTATGGCAGCTGATGTTTTTTCAAGGAATCCACGTTCGGGACTATCGGCCCACAAGAAGATTTGCACCGGTAATGCTGTTGCCGCGTCAGTGATACCTTGCGGCACATCGGCAATGAACGCGACCATACCGATCATCAACAATGGCGCGGTCTCGCCAAGGGCTTGCGCCATTCCGATAATCGAGCCTGTAAGCATTCCGGGCATGGCGAGTGGCACGACGTGATGAAACGTGGTCTGCACCTTGCTGGCGCCTATACCCATTGCAGCTTCTCGCACAGATGGTGGCACAGCTCTTAACGATGCACGTGAGGCGATGATGATTGTAGGTAACGTCATCAAAGCCAGCACCATTCCGCCGACCAGAGGGGTGGAGCGTTGAAAACCAAAGAAGTTCAGGAAGATAGCCAGGCCCAACAATCCAAAGACAATTGAGGGGACGGCAGCAAGATTGTTTATGTTGACCTCAATCAGTCGGCTTATCCGATTCCGTTCTGCAAACTCTTCAAGATATACCGCTGTCAGCACGCCGAGGGGGAAGGCAAGTAGAAAACATACGGTAAGGCTGAACACCGACCCTACCACGGCTCCCAGAATGCCAGCCTGTTCGGGTTCCCGTGAATCTCCGCCAGTCAGGAATCTCGTGTTGAAACGTGTCTCTACTTTTTGAGCTGTTTTTAACTGTTCAAGCCAGGCAATCTGCTTGTCAGAGATTCGACGCTGATTTTCATCAAGTGTTGCATCAATATTGCCCCTTATAAACAAGTCGGCATCGCTGGATGCACGCACCCATAAATTTGCATTCGTTCCTATCAGATCTGGATTGTCGATGACCCGTTCGCGGACAGTATACTCTGCATTGGCGCTTATGAGCCTGTAGAGCTGCTTCTTGTCACTGCGGGTACGGGCGTCAGGAAACATTTCACGCAATGCGCTTTTCACCAGCGCGCCAAACCGTGTGTCAGCAATATCCTTGCGGTCGATTTTATCTGCGGGTATTTCAATTCCGATTTGGATAAATGTTTGGGTAAACGCGGGAGCGCCGCGTAGTCCAATTGATACTACCATGACACATAAAAAACCGAGCGAAACTGCGATCGCAATTATTCCATAGGCTTTAAACCGCGTTTCAGCGCGATGGCGACCGTTTCCCTCAGCAAGATGAATGTTGATTGGCTCAGTCATATTGTTCCTTGTACCGGTCAACGATTTTCAAAGCCAAGATGTTGAGAATTAATGTCATGATAAAAAGCAACAGACCCAGAGCAAAAGCCGACAGGGTCTTGGCGCTGTCAAACTCTTGGTCGCCGGTCAGCAATGTCACAATTTGAACGGTTACTGTTGTTACGGCTTCGAGAGGATTGGCGGTAAGGTTCGCCGCCAAGCCTGCAGCCATGACAACGATCATGGTTTCGCCGATTGCGCGCGAAGCAGCCAGCAGCAGGCTACCTGCTATTCCTGGAACTGCCGCCGGCAAAATTATTTTGCGAATGGTCTCCGCCTTTGTCGCGCCAATCCCGTATGAAGCATCGCGAAGCGATTGCGGCACTGCATTGATTACATCATCCGATAACGAGGATATCAGAGGAACGATCATGATCCCCATCGCAAGACCTGCGGCTAGGGCACTTTCAGAGGAAACAGAAAAGCCAACGCTCTCGCCGCCATTGCGCAACATTGGCGCAATCACAAGTGCAGCGAAGAAACCGTAGACAACAGTTGGTATGCCGGCCAGAAGCTCAAGCAACGGCTTTATAACTGAGCGCGCCCTGCTTGAGGCGTACTCGGCCAGATAGATTGCCGACATCAATCCCAAAGGAGTGGCAACAGCCATCGCAATCGCGCTGATCAACAAGGTTCCTGTAACTAGCGGAATCGCACCAAAGGACCCGGATGAACCTACCTGATCGGCGCGCAAGGCTGTTTGTGGGCTCCACTCAATCCCAAACAAGAATTCGTGGATTGGAACTTTTTGGAAGAAACGGAATGCCTCAAAAGCAAGCGACAGAACAATTCCGATGGTTGTCAGAACAGCCACAAGTGAACACAGAATCAGAATTGCTGTGATCAACAGTTCAATTGTTTTTCGGCGGGCTGAGCTCCGCCTAATGACAATTTGATCCGATGTGGTTTCGTTCATCCTGAGTTTCCGAATGGTAGGCGATCAGTGTGGATAAATGACCCGGCCTCTTTTGATTTGGCCGGATCAATGTTTGTCACATGGACAGGTTTTCGAGGTTTTTGACCTTGGCAACCCACTCTGAAGCTTCTGCTTCATTCATTGGAATAAGGCCTTTGTCTGCCAGATAACCATCTTCACCCATCGCATCTTCGCTGGTGAATTCAGCCAGATATTCCTCGATGCCTGGCACAACGCCAACATGAGCCTTCTTCACATAGAAAAATAGCGAACGGGAAACCGGATACGCACCTTCAGCGATATTCTCAAAGGTTGGCTCAACACCACCAATGGCACTGCCCTGAACCTTGTCGGAATTCTGGTCGAGGAAAGAGTAGCCAAAGATGCCAAATGCGTTTGGATTAGCTTCAAGTTTTTGAACGATTAGATTGTCGTTTTCTCCGGCTTCAACAAAGGCACCATCTTCACGGATCGTGTGGCATAAAGCCTTGTAGGCTTTTTTATCAGTTTTCTTGAGCGCACTGATCCAGTCGACCGTCTTACAGCCACCTTCCATGGCCAGTTCAACGAATGCATCGCGGGTACCCGATGTTGGCGGCGGACCAAGAACCTCAATTTTGACAGCTGGAAGTGCAGGATTTACATCAGCCCATGTTACGTAGGGATTTGGAATTGTTTTGCCTTCGCCGTCTGGCACGTTTTTGGCAAGCGCCATGAAAATGTCCTTACGATCTATCTTCATGGCACCTGAAGCACGTGAATTTGCCAGCACAATGCCGTCATACCCGATTTTCACTTCAACGATGTCCTTGACGCCGTTTTTACCGCATAGCTCAACTTCGGATGCTTTAATTCGGCGCGAAGCATTGGTGATATCCGGGGTATTGCTGCCAACACCTGCGCAAAACAGTTTCAATCCACCACCGGAGCCGGTGCTCTCCACAACAGGAGTTTTGAACTTGGTGTTCTTTCCGAAACGCTCAGCAACAGAGGTAGCGAACGGGAAAACCGTCGAGGACCCAACAACATTAATTTGATCGCGAGCAAAAGCCACTTCGGTTGAGGCAGATAGTGCGAGGGCGACAGATGCGATTGTCAATATTGGTTTCTTAGCAGACATGCCGTTTCTCCTGTTAGATTTCAGTTGCCGTTTTGATGGCAGAACTCATCTATCGGATGCACATGCAGCTTTTATGTCAGTGATATAACAGTTTTATGACAGTGAATAAGTGTTCGTTGTGGGCTGGTATTTGATTGGACTGTTTCACTTATTGCAGTGGGAGAATAACTGTAAATGTACTGCCCTCTCCTGGTACACTTGAAATCTTCAACCGACCGCGATGACGGTTTACAATGTGCTTTACAATCGCAAGTCCCAGGCCGGTTCCTCCCTTGTCACGAGATCGATGATTGTCGACGCGGTAAAATCGCTCAGTCAAACGCGCAATATGCTCGCGTGCGATCCCATCCCCCTGATCGATAACGTCAATCTGTAGCGAAGGCCCGGCCATTCCCGCGACCACTTCTTGGCGGAGCACGTTTACATGTACTTCGCTATCCCGCTTTCCGTACTTGATCGCATTTTCAATTAGATTTTGAAAAACCTGGGTCATTTCATCAGTGCTTCCGGGAATATCAGTAATTTGTGGGATATTAATCCGGACAGTTTTGCGCTCGACATCAGCCACCGATGCCAGTGAATTTACGATCCGGTTCAAAATTGCACCGATATTCGCCGTTCCGGTCGGGCGCACCCTCTGACTTGCCTCAACCTTTGAAAGGGAAAGCAAATCGGTAATCAACCAAACCATTCTTTGGGATTCATGCTCCAGAAGGTTCAAAAATCGTTCACGGGCCTTCTGGTCATCGCGTGCAGACCCTTTCAATGTTTCGATAAAGCCCGAGATCGCAGTCAATGGAGAGCGCAATTCATGGCTCACATTGGCAACGAAATCCGTTCGCATCTGCTCAGCTTCTCGAATATTGGATATATCGGCAATGCTGACAATGATATTGCCTTCGGGGTTACTTTGCAGGTCAGTAAGTGCGGTTACAAGAACACGAATTACTGCTGTTGTGGGGCGATCTACCGTTATGACGGTTTCGCCGCTTTTCTTTCCATTGATTACCGTGTCTATGATCCCGATGCAGTCAGGGTGACGAATAACTTTTACGAAATCATCACCAACAAATTGCCCACCAAATTCTTCATTTGCTCTGCGATTGGCAAAAAGGATTCGGCGGTCCCTGTTCAACAAGAACACGGCTTCCTGTAACGCATCCAACGCAGAAAATAGTATTTGGTTATCCATCATTGGGACCTGGCCCGGGACTTTTGCGGCGATCTACAACACCAAAATCTCCCTATATCGTTTTAATTGCAACGTGTGAACCGTGCAAAATTACTCAGCAACACGTATCGCTATTTAGATAGCCAAAAGAGATTTTGACAGGGCTTTGTCCGCAGTACGGTGTTTAACTTCAAAAATTGACCATAACACAGCGAATAGCGGCTTTGCGCAAATGCATAGCAGACAATATTGCCTGTACAAACGACAGCTTTGGGCCGGAAGCGCCACTTTGATTTGAATATCAAAGGGCAACTTTGTCCGGCGTATTCAACGGGTCGACGCAACACTTTAATCTTT
>CAJQND010000376.1 GCA_905479595.1 uncultured Hyphomicrobiales bacterium | reverse complement strand
CTGATCGAAAACTACTTCGGCAAACTGAAGGAAAACAGAGGGATAGCAATGCGATCTTGCAAAACAGATCAGAGCTTCATTGCCTTCATCTCTATCGCCGCAACAATCATTCAATTGAGATGAACGTCAACAGCCCCTAGTCGTCTGCAAATTCATCAGTGTAAAACGACAACATAAGTTCTAGAGCACTTGAGAGTTTCCCATCTTTTGCTCTATCCCAAAACTCTGATGAGCCCAGATTTGAGTATCCCTCGAATTTTTCCAAATCTGAAGAATCAGCATTACGAAATCCCATCGACCAATCCGGAAAATTTTGATTTTCTAATTCTCCCTGCTCAAGGAGTACCTTTGTATGATGCCGCTTGTCGGCTTTGATTCTATCGAACGCGCCCAGGACGTGTGCTTTTGGTCCTTCAAGCAATTGCATGAAGTTTCCGCGATTTTCGCTCGGAGTGAATTTGTAAATTAATAGGCCAGTTATACCGTCGCGGGTATTGTAATCTCTGCTTTTCATAAGGATTTCAGAGAGTTCCTGTTCCTTCATTGGTTTGGCAGCTTGGCTCACATAAATCAAATAGTACATCAAATTCATCACCTTCTTTTCCCACTCAGTACGTAACGCGCATGTGCCTGGATCGCTCGCATTTCTGTGCCATACACCCAGTATGACAGTCCAGGCAAGAATTGTGTACCGCCTCGCTAGGCGCGCGAAGATAGGTCATCAGACATTAGACACCGAAAATTAATTTTCAAAACGGACATAGTAAATTTCATAATATGAAATTAAATTCGATAATATAAAAACTGATTGACTCAATGTGTTGTTTTATCTTTGAATGTATCTCGCTAGGAAATACTTGAACTGGAATTTTCAATGGTTTCGCGCATTCGCAAAGCGATGGATAACGGACCTGCAGATACAGTGGGTGCCGGCGTTCCCGGCGCGCAAAAACGGGACAAGATACCAAAAACTATCCAGTCGGTTGAACGCGCGTTGGATATTCTGGAAATTCTCGCCGAAGCAGATAGTGAGATGGCACTCAATGAACTTGCATCGGGAGCCCATCTCAACACCTCAACATGCCATCATTTGCTGGCAACGCTGGTGAAACGCGGGTATGCGGGACAAACGTCGCGAACCCGAAATTACTTCTTGGGGCCTCAGATAACAGAGTTGTCGGATAGCCGCCTTAAGCAATTTAATCTGCTCGATATTGCAATGCCGGAACTGCGCCGGCTGAACGAGAAAACGCTGGAGAGCGTGCATCTGGCAGTCCTGCAAGGTGCGTCGCTTGTGACATATGCAAAGCTGGATTCCAAATTACCCATCCGGGTTGGCTCGGATGAAGGCACAAAGGCCGATGCAGCCCATGCGACAGCGACTGGTAAGGCAATCCTGGCGTGGTTGCCGGAACCCGAAATTGCCCGTGTCATTGCGAACGGTGGATTGAAACAATTCACCAACAAAACAATTTCAACAATTTCTGAATTGATGGAAGATTTGCGCCTGGTACGGCGCAACGGGTATGCGCTCGACAATCAGGAGTTCCAGATCGGTGTCGTCTGCATTGGAACTGCGATTCGAGACCATTCCGGCGCCGTTATTGGCTCTGTCAGCAGTTCAATGCCGAGCATGCGGGCTGAAGGCGAGCATATGAAAATGGTACGCCGAAGCTTGATTGATTGCGCGGCTGAGATTTCAGCCCGGTTCGGCAACCCAGAGAAAATGCAAGAAACAAGTTAGAACCAACATCCAATAGATGCCGGGAAGGGCGCTATTGGCAAGAACGAGGAGTAAGTTCGATGGCTATGCCAGAAAATGTTAAAACAAGTGGTGATTATCCTGTTCCAGAAACCATGAAGGCTTGGGTTTTGGGTGATCCTGGCGAGATCTCACTTAAAGACAAACCGGTGCCCGCACCAGCGCGTGCCGAAGTGCTGGTGCGCATTGATGCTGTAGCAATCTGTGCAACTGATCTTGAGATTATCTATCACGGCCCACCTGCTCAGATTGAAGGCGATTTGCCATTCAACAAGAACTTTACTCCAGGCCATGAGTATATGGGAACTGTCGTTGCATTAGGCCCAGGTGTCGACGAGTACCGGATTGGTGAAAGGGTCACGGTAGAAATTCACGCTGGGTGCGGACAATGTAAACGCTGCCGGGAAGGCATGTACACGTCGTGCCACAACTATGGCAAAAATTATGGCGATGTGAACAAAGGACACCGCGCCAATGGTTTTACAACCGATGGCGGGTTTTGCGAATACCAGGTAAACAACATCAACACGCTCGTCCACGTCGATGACAACATGTCAGACGAAGAGGCAACCTTGGTCGTCACTGCCGGAACCGCAATGTACGGCTTGACGGAACTAGGCGGGTTGGTTGCTGGTGAAAGTGTTGTTGTTACCGGCCCAGGTCCGATTGGTTTGATGGGCGTGGCGGTGGCAAAAGCCATGGGTGCTCAACCTGTTATTCTAACCGGTACGCGTGATAACCGGTTGGAAATTGGCACGCAATTGGGTGCTGACCATGTGATTAATGTGCGCAAGGAAAACCCGGTCGAGGCTGTTCAAAAAATTATGGACGGTAAAGGTGTTGATTATGTCGTTGAATGTTCCGCAGCGCCAAACGGCATTAACGAGGCTGCGCAAATGGTAAACCGTGGTGGCCGTATCTGCCTGGCGGCATTCCCTCATGAAGCGCCTCAAGTGGATATTGCCCACCTGGTGCGCAACAACATCTACATCTTCAGCATTCGTGGCGAAGGCAAGAGCGCGACGCATCGCGCCGAAGCTTTCATGCGCCAGAAACGCTTTGATGCAACGCTGATCCACACCCACACTTTCGACATGACTGATCTGCCGGAAGCGTTGCGCTATGCAAAAGATCGGGTGGAGGACGCTATTAAGGTGGTTGTTAAGAACAAGCACGCCCAAAGCCAGTTGGCAGCCGCTGAATAACCTTATCACGCGCAATCAAGGCGCCGGAGACGCACCATGCTGACCTGTGACAAATATCATATGCCAACAAGTATCCCGGAGGCGCTTGCCATTTGGCAAGATGCCGCCGAGGGAAGCCGCTTGGTTGCAGGTGCAACAGATATTTTGCCATGGGCACGAGAGGGTCGGGCTGGAGATGTAAACCTCCCTGCCATGATTGATCTCAGCCGGGTGGCAGAGTTGCAAGGGTATAAGGTTGCCAACGGGCGCGTGCATTTGGGAGCCAATGTTGTTTACCAGGATTTTCTGACGGACGAGACTTTACGGCAGCATTTGCCATGCATGCCGTTTTGTTCAATTTGGTTTGCAGACGACCAGATACGCGCACAAGCCACCCTAGTCGGGAATCTGGTAAATGCATCTCCGGCAGCAGATGGAACGCCACCGATGCTGGCTCTCAATGCTGAATTGGAGATAGTGCGGCTGGATGGTAAAGCGCTAAAACGCCGGACCATAGCACTGTCTGACTTCGTTAAGGGTCCTGGCAAAACCGACCTCCAGCCAGATGAGATAGTGACGGCCGTTATCTGCGATTCACTGCCAGGCTATGGAGGCTCTTTCCAGAAAGTCGGACAACGCAGATCATTGGTGATTTCTTCTGCGTGTGCTGTTGCCTGCATAAAGATGGCCGAAGATGACGAAACTGTTGAAGACATTCGCCTGGCTCTCGGTGGTGTCGGGCCGGTACCGGTGCGCCTTGATGATATCGAGATGTTACTTCGTGGAAAGCGCATCACTGCAGACCTCATTACACAGGCAAGTGCAATGCCTGCCGGAAGAGTGGCCTCTCGAACCCGCCAAGAATACCGCAGAACAGTTGTGAAGGGTTTCATTGAAGCCGCAATCCTGGATGCGTTGATTGAGTGTGGCGTGCCTTTGCCAAATGCAGCAGAAGTGGAAAATGCTCATGTCTGAGTTCGAACTGGAAATGACTGTAAACGGCAAGCCAATCCATCGGCGTGCGAAACCTCACCAACGCCTGCTCGATTTTATCCGGGATGACCTCAACCTAACGGGTACCAAAGAAGGTTGCGGTGCAGGCGAGTGTGGCACTTGTTCGGTGTTTGTCGACGGCAAGTTAATCAAGTCATGTCTAATGCCGGTAGCCAAGGCGCAAGGGGTGCAAATTGAAACCATTGAAGGTTTGGCACCGCACGGCAGCGATCTTACGACTGTCCAAAAGGCATTCCATAAAACTGGTGCGAGCCAGTGCGGGTATTGCATTCCGGGCATGGTCATGGCGGCCACTTCAGCGTTGCGCGAAAATCCCGATGCCGGAATTGAGGAAATCAAGGAAAGGTTGGGCGGCAATATCTGCCGTTGCACTGGATATACGAAGATTTTTGAAGCTGTTGAGATTGCGCGCGATGTCATCGCTGGCAAACTGAGCAGCACGGTGTTGGACGCCGATGGAGCTGGCAAATCATATATTGGCAACAATGTTCGACGGCTGGATGCACCCAGCAAGGTTGCCGGCAAGTTGCGCTATGCTGGTGACATGGTAATGCCAGGTATGCTGCACATGCAGGTGTTGCGCAGTCCCCATGCTCATGCCCTCGTAAAATCCATCAATACAAGTGCGGCGGAAGCCTTACCAGGTGTCGCCTGTGTGGTCACTGCAGCCGATGTTCCAGGTGAAGACGGGTTCGGCGTTTTTGTACATGATCAACCGGTGATGGCAGATGATCGTGTGCGCTATGTTGGGGAAGCAGTAGCCGCAGTTGCAGCAGATGATGTGTTAACCGCAAAGCGTGCACTTGAGCTGATTGAGCTGGAATACGAGGAAATTCCAGCAGTTTTCGACGTAGAAGAAGCAATGAAGAAAGGCGCGCCGGTTATCCATGATTATGCTGCCGGCAACCTTGTTAAGCACATCCCTATTCGCAAGGGTGATATTGAGAAAGGCTTCGCCGAAGCTGATCTAATTGTTGAACAAGCGTATGATACGCAACCAGTTGAGCATGCCTATCTGGAACCGGAAGCCGGGATCGCATTTGTCGATCACGATGATGTCGTTACGGTTATTTCGCCAAGCCAGAATATTACACACCACCGCCACATGCTGGCGAAAATCATCAATAAACCCATAAACAAAGTTCGCTTCATTATGAGCCCTGTCGGTGGAGGCTTTGGCGGCAAAGAAGACATGATCTATCAGGGCATACTCGCTCTTGCCACCATGAAGGCGGGGCAACCTGTCCGGTTGGTGTTCACCCGTGAAGAGTCAATTATTTCCACGGCAAAGCGCCACCCCGCACAAATTAAATACAAAATGGGCATAAAAAATGATGGCCGCATAACGGCGGTTTCATTCGAGATGATTTCCGATGGTGGAGCTTATGGCCTGTCAACGGAAGGCGTCATGCGCAAGGCGGCAATCCTGTCTTGTGGGCCGTATGACATTCCGAATGTGCAAATAGATACCTATGGCGTTTATACCAACAACACCCCATCTGGGGCGTTTCGGACCTTTGGTGCAATGCAATCTCAGTTTGCTACCGAGTCCCATATGGACATCTGTGCAGAGAAGCTAGGGTTGGATCCATTCGAATTTCGCCGCATCAACATGATGCGCGATGGAGCCGTCACACATACCATGCAGACGCTGGGATCAGTATCAATTGGTCGGGTATTGGATGCTGCAGAGAAGGCTTCCCGGTGGGAAAAAGGGCCTGTTGGCGTGCGTGGAAGTGAGCGCAAAGACGTTGGCGGCGATGATACACGCCCGCCTTGCACGCTGGGTGCGCGGTTCCGCAAGGAAGAGAAAAACGGTCGACAGGAGGTGGCGTAATGCAACGGATGATGCGTGGCCGCGGAGTGGCGGCAAGTTGGTATGGCATTGCGCGCACAGCGACAATCGATAGAGCCGGGGCATGGGCCGAACTTGATGACGGAGGAACAGCTAAAATCGTCACCGGTGTCACGGAAATCGGCGAAGGAATTCTAACGTTGTTATCTCAGGTTGCTGCGGAAGAACTTGGCATTAAACCAGAAGAAGTGACCATCGGTGACAACGATACAGCTCGTTCGCCGGAAGCCGCACACGCTGGTGCGACAAGACAAACCTACATGATTGGAAACTCTGTAGCACTTGCCTGCCGCGACGCACGCTCGAGACTGGACAAGGAATTGGCCAGTCATTGGGACGTTGATCAGGACAGCATTCACGCATTCGATGGTGAAATCTGGTCAGAAGGATCGAACCTCAAAATGACTATGGAAGAGGCTGTAGATGTTTGTAAAAAGCGCGGCGTAGTTCCTGTAGGCTCAGGGTCATTTACTGCACACGGCACCGGGCTTGATCCGGTAGATGGCTCCGGCAGCCCATGGCAAGCCTATGTGTTTGGCTGCCAGGTTGCAGAAGTCGCAGTCGATACTGTCACTGGTGAGGTTCAGGTGCTGGGAATTTGGGCAAGTCATGATGTTGGCCGGGCCATTAACCCACGCGGGGTGGAAGGTCAAATTGAAGGTGGTGTTGTGCAGGGTCTAGGGCAAGCTCTGATGGAGGATTACCAGCTTGAAAAAGGCCATACCAAAACCCATGGGTTTGCAAAGTACATCCTGCCGACATCGCTGGATATTCCACAAATCAACACCACAATCGTTGAAGATCCAGATCCCAAGAGCCCTCTTGGTGCCAAAGGAATAGGCGAACCGGCTCTGGTGCCAACCGCACCGGCTATTATGAATGCGATTTACGATGCTGTTGGAGTTCGCATCACATCACTCCCAGCGACGCCGGAAAAGGTTCTGGCTGCATTGGCGGCTAAGGCCAAATCTGCCAGTGGGACGATGCAAGCTGCTGAATGAGTTGACGAAGTAAATACAACCAAAAAAACGGGCCGCAAATAAAAGAAGCCCGACAACCCCTAGGAGAGAGAACCATGAAAACTACACGCAAATCTTTAATGCTGACCGCTGCCGCCGCGATTATGTTTGCCGGTTTCAATGTTCAGGCAAAAGCGGAATTTCCCGAAAAACCGGTCGAAATGACTGTGCTCTTTGGTGGTACGGCCCAGACAATTGGCCAGTTATTGGCCGATTTAATGTCCAAAAACCTCGCGGAACCAGTTGTAGCTGTCAGCCGAACTGGCGGTGGTGGAGCAGTAGGGTATTCGCATGTGCAATCAACTGGCGCAGATGGGTACAATATCGTCTGGAATTCAAACTCAATTAGCACGTCGCACTATCGCGGCAACATGCCTTTCAACTATGAGGCTTTTACCCCGATTGCGCGGGTGAGCGTTGAAACACCTGCGCTGGCTGTACGTTCAGATGCTGGCTGGAAGTCACTGGAAGATATGGCGAATGCTGTCAAAGCTGGCGATAAAAAACTGAAAGTTGGGATTTCAGGTAACGGCTCGTTCACCCACCTTACATCCGCGGCACTGTTCGACAAGATGGGCATCGGTGACAAGATTGTTTATGTTCCCTATGGAAAGGGCAAAGCGCCCGTAGAGTTGCTGGCCAAACGTGTTGATGCAGCGGTCCAATGGCCGGGTCAATTCATCCCTCATCAACAGTCAGGTGACCTTTCCATATTGTGCGTGACGGGTAAGGACCGTATTCCACAGTTAAAGGATACACCTTCCTGCGCAGAAGTTGGTGCTGGCGATTTGGATATTACGATGTGGCGTGGTCTTGCTGCGCCCGCTGGAACTCCAGCTGATGTGGTTGCCAAATTGCAGGCAGCGGCCAAGGCAGCGATCGAATCGGGCGAGTTTAAATCAGCTGCGGACAAAATCGGATTTGAAGCCGCATACTTGCCTGCCGATGAATTCGGCAAGCTCATCGCTTCAGATGATGCTGTCATCGGAGATTTGATGGGAAAACTAGGCCTCAAGAAGTAGCTTGTCGCAATGACAACCCAGCAAACAGACAGGTTGCTTGGTATTATTCTGATTGTCGTTTCGGCTCTGTGGTGTTTTGGAGTCGTGACGACAATCCCAAGCCTTGACGATGGGTCCAGACTAGGTGCCAGGGGGTTTCCCCTTGGCCTTGGTCTGCTGTTGGGTTTTCTGGGATTGTTGGTCTTGCTTGGAAGCCTGAGGCATTCCGAAACAGACGGCGAAGCTTTAGTCGAAGGGGCTGTTTCAGCTTCGCTTCGTGTGGAGGTATGGGCAATATTTTCAACGGTTGGCCTTTTGGTACTGTACGCCTTTCTCATGGAATACACAGGCTTTGTGATTGCAACCATTCTAACCACTGCGATCGCCGTCGGCCCGGTTCTTCGTATCTGGAGACCTAAGCTTATTGCCGGCATGTCATTTGGGCTATCGCTGGGCATTTATCTGATTTTTGGCAAGCTACTCGGCGTGTATTTACCGTATGGCAAGCTGATCAATATTGCGTTTTAGGGGAACAGAATGGATGCATTCTATAGTGCACTGGGCGCAATATCCGACCCCTTTACGTTGCTCGCAATTGTAGCGGGCTCCATCATCGGTATTGTGTTTGGTTCAATTCCCGGGTTGACGTTTTCCATGGCGCTGGCGCTGGTTTTGCCGCTTACTTTTAGATTTGAGACCGGTGCTGCAATTGGCATGTTGCTTGGAACTTATATCGGCGGCATGACGGGCGGATCAGTTTCTGCGATTCTGCTTGGCATTCCAGGCACCCCTTCTGCAGCTGCCACGGTGCTGGATGGCTATAAAATGACGCGCAATGGCAGAGCAGGACTGGCGCTTGGTGGTGCTGTTCTGGCATCTGGCTTTGGCGGCATATTCAGCTTGCTCGTAATGATTGTTTCTGTGGACATGGTCGCAAGGCTTGCTATCCAGTTCGGGCCAGTTGAGATATTTGCGCTTGTACTGTTCGGCCTTTCCACAATCTGCGGGTTGGCGGAAAAATCACTGATACGCGGCATGATCGCCGGCATAATCGGTTTGCTGCTCATGACAATCGGCCTCGACGATATGGATGGCGTCGCCAGGATGACGTTTGGGTGGACGCCATTGCTGCAGGGGGTCGATTTGCTTGTGGCGATGGTCGGGTTGTTCGCGGTGCCTCAGATCATGAAGACACTGATTGACTACAGAACTGATAGTGCATTCAAGTTGAATGCTTCAGACATCCGCAGTGAATTACCCACTCGTAAGCAATTGCGCAGTTCATTCTGGTTGATGGTGCGTTGTTCTGGATTAGGTACAGCTATTGGATCTATTCCGGGGACTGGCGGGCCGATTGCGGCATTCCTTGCCTATGACCATGCAAGACGATTTTCTAAGAAACCCGAGCGGTTCGGAAAAGGTTCCCTGGAAGGCGTGATGGCACCGGAGGCATCCAATAACGCCGTCACCGGAGGGGCAATGATCCCACTGCTTTCACTTGGAATTCCGGGTGATCCTGCAACGGCTGTAATGCTTGGTGGTCTTTTGATTCACGGACTGGTGCCGGGACCAATGCTGTTCACGCAGAACAAACCCGAAGTCTATTTGATTTACCTCGCAATCCTCGTTGCATATGTAGCTGTGGTTGTATTCCAGTACTTCGGCATTCGCGGGTTTGTGAAGCTTCTCAAGATCCCGCCGCACTTAATGGCCGTGGGTATTTTGATCATGTGCGGGGTCGGCACATTTGCGATCAGGAACTCCTTTCTGGATATATACATGATGGTAGGGGTTGGGTTGATCGGCTATCTGCTGACACGTGCGCGCATTCCGGTTACCCCAATTATACTTGGCCTGGTGCTGGGGCCTACACTGGAGCGTGAATTCAGAACAGCGATGATTATGTCAGAAGGCAATTGGAGCATCTTTTTCTCTTCAATTTCAGCGATCATCTTTTATTTGCTTACAATTGGGGTCATCGGTTTTCATGTGTTCAGCCAGATACGTGAAGCGAAAACAGCCCGGCGTGACAATGAACAACAGCAGGGAGCGAGTTGACAGCTATGCTTAAGAGTGCCCCAGAAGATACTGGAAGCAATGCGATAAAAAAACGCGCACGTGCAATTGCTCAAGCGGGAGGGGTGGACGCCGCACTGGCCAATGGAAACCTCGAAGATATCGTTGAAGTATCTCTCTCCGAGGGCCTTGTGCTTGGTCTGTTAAAGCAGGGCGTCCGCAAGTATTTTGC
This sequence comes from uncultured Hyphomicrobiales bacterium, assembly GCA_905479595.1. Lineage (GTDB taxonomy): Bacteria > Pseudomonadota > Alphaproteobacteria > Rhizobiales > CAJQND01 > CAJQND01. Next base: position 4,569 of record CAJQND010000376.1, on the reverse strand, counting down.
CATATTCGGTCATGGATCGACAGACCTTGGAGAAGTGCTTCGTCTGTACGAGGAAGCTGGCGTCACAAGAACGCTCAATTGCCGCAATGAGGTGGAAATGGCACACGCGGCAACTGCACTCGCGTGGCAATATGGCGAAACCAGCGCAGTTGTGACTTCGATCGGGCCCGGCGCATTGCAGGCGATGGCGGGCTCGCTGGCTGCAGCATCGAATGGTGTTGGTGTCTACCATATTTATGGTGATGAGACGACGCATGGTGAAGGTTACAACATGCAGCAAATTCCCAAGGAGCAACAAGGTTTGTTCGGTCAAATGGGCGCGTTGATGGGGCAATCCTATGTATTGCACTCACCGGGCGCATTACGTGATTGCATGCGGCGTGGCACGGCTTGTGTGCACCATCCCTACAAGGCGGGGCCTTTTTATGTGCTCCTGCCATTGAATACCCAGCCGCAGTTAACCGAAGTGAGCTTGGCCACTTTGCCGGACAAATTTCACAGCCCAGCTGTAGCTCCTGCGCAATCTGATCCATTCACACAGGCAATCAGTTTGATCGCAGATTCCAAACGGCCCGTTATCAAGGCTGGAGGCGGCTGCCGTGGCCATGATGAAGTGGTGACTAGGTTGGCGGAATGCATTGGGGCACCGGTTGTGCAATCACCAGGTTCCACCGGGGTTCTGCCGGATGCGCATCCACTTAATATGCATGTGGGTGGATCGAAAGGCTCTATTTGTGGAAATTACGCCATGGAGAATGCTGACTTGCTGATTGCAATTGGCACGCGTGCGGTCTGCCAGGCGGACTGTTCAGGTGTTGGTTACCCTCAGGCGAAGGCGGTTATAAATATAAACGGTGATCTGTCAGACATGATGCACTATGCCAATACGATTGGATTGCCAGGTGATATAAGTGCGGTGATTTCCAAATTGATTGAAGAGTTCATCAATTCCAAGAGTTTAGATCAATCTGCGCGGTCGAATTGGCTTGAATCGTGCACCGAACAGAAAAAAGTCTGGGCGGACTTCAAGGTGGCACGATTTGAAGCTCCGCCTCTGATGGATGCCGCTTGGGATAGGACTGTTCTGACACAACCTGCTGCAATAAAGATTGTGGCAGACCATGCCGCTGCATTGGATGCGGCAAAGTTCTTCGATGCCGGGGATGTACAGGCCAACGGTTTCCAGATTGTTGAGGATGACCGTACCGGGGATACCATTACAGAAACGGGCGCATCTTATATGGGCTTTTCCGTATCAGCGCTTCTGGCGTCTGCGATTGCCGAAACTCCACGCTACTCGATCGCATTTACTGGTGATGGGTCATTCATGATGAACCCACAGGTGTTGATTGACGGTGCCGAACACGGCGTTAAGGGCATGATTGTCCTCTTTGACAATCGCAGGATGGCAGCCATTTCAGGATTGCAACATGCCCAGTATGGCCGGGAATTCCGGACCAATGACAGTGTAGCGGTTGATTATGGACAACTGGCTTCGTCCGTGAACGGCATTAAGTCGGTGTTCGCTGGATACGATAGCGACAGCCTGCAAATCGCATTGAACGAGGCCAGCGCATATGATGGGCTTTCGCTTGTTCACGTGCCGGTATATGCGGGCGATGATCCTCTAGGCGGCATGGGGGCGTATGGTTCGTGGAATGTCGGCAACTGGGTTGAAGATGTCCAAGCCCGCTATCTAACGCAAAAAATCTGAACAAGGAAAACACAACGTGCATCAGGATTTCGAGCTAAATATTGATGGAGAATGGGCCCCTGCCAGCAGTGGAAAACAAAGCAGGTTATCTCTTTACGCATGATTTGGGCACAGCTATACGCGCATCCGGAGATATGGAAGTTGGTGTGAACGAGATGTTCCTGGCCACTGCTGAAACCCCATTTGGTGGTGTTAAGGAAAGTGGTATGAGGCACGAGGGTGGTTCGCTTTGTATCCGCGACTATCTTGAGCCGAAATATGTCAAGATGAAGCTTTGAAAGGTGGTTGCCAATTTATGTCAGACAAAAAAGATCACGGCCTCGCCAAGGGGCTGACTAACTACGGTGACCGCGATTTCTCGCTCTATCTTCGTCGGTCTTTTGCAAGTTCGATGGGGTATTCGAAGGAATTCCTCTCCAAGAAGATCGTTGGCATTGCCTACACGCCTTCTGGTTTCAATAACTGTCACCGGCATTTTCCGGAAATGCTTGAGGCAGTGAAGCGCGGTGTGCTTGCGGCGGGCGCTCTTCCTGTGGAATTTCCAACAATTTCTTTGGGGGAGGTATTTCTCAATCCAACCAGTTTGAAGTTCCGCAATTTGATGTCGATGGATACGGAAGAAATGATCCGCGCTCAACCAATGGATGCAGTTGTGCTTATGGGTGGTTGCGACAAAACTGTGCCCGCACAGTTGATGGGCGCTGTTTCCGCTGATCTACCTGCCGTTCAAATTGTCGCTGGTCCAATGATGACATCGCGCCATGGCGAAGGACGTCTCGGAGCATGCACCGATTGCCGCCGGTACTGGGGAAAATATCGAGCAGGTGAAATTGATACCGAGGAAATCAACAAGGTTGAAATGCGGTTGGCGACTACTGCTGGAACATGCGCTGTCATGGGAACCGCTTCGACTATGGCTTGCATTGCGGAAGCTATGGGCATGTCCTTGCCGGGTACGGCTGCAATTCCAGCAGTCCATGCGGATCGGTTGCGGGCCGCCGAAGCGTCGGGCGCGGCTGCGGTACAACTCATCGAATCATCAATCAGGCCTTCCCACGTCATCACGCGCGAGAGCGTAGAGAATGCATTGCGGGTTTTATTGGCGTTGGGTGGTTCCACAAATGCGATTGTCCACCTCACCGCTATTGCCGGGCGCGCCGGCATCAATATACCGCTTTCCTGGCTGAATGAACTATCTGAAACCACCCCGGTTTTGGTTAACTTAAAACCTGTTGGATCGCATTACATGGAGGATTTCTTCTATGCTGGCGGGTTAGGGGCCGTATTGCGCGAACTGAAGCCGCTATTGAACCTTGATTGCATAACCGTCACCGGCGACACGCTCGGGGAACGGCTTGAGGGACCTTTTGAAGCTGTGGACCGGAATGTTATCGCGAGCGCCCAAGCACCTTTAGAACCAAAAGGAGGGCTCGTTGCGCTGTTTGGTTCCTTGGCACCGCGAGGAGCCATTCTTAAGCGTTCCGCTGCTGATAGCAGCTTGTTCGAAAAAGAAGGTCGCGCGGTGGTTTTCAATTCACTTGAAGACCTGGCAACACGCATTGATGATCCGGACCTGGACGTTAGCGCTGATGATTTTTTGGTGTTGCAAAACGCTGGCCCGACCAGCCCATCGGGGATGCCTGAGGCGGGGTACCTTCCCATACCCAGGAAGCTGTCTTCGCAAGGGGTAAAGGACATGGTGCGGATTTCTGATGCTCGCATGTCTGGAACAGCGTTTGGCACGATTGTGCTTCATGTCGCTCCGGAGGCAGCGCAAGCAGGGCCGCTTGCACTTGTTAGAACAGGGGATAGAATCCGGCTCTCTGTTGAGCAAAAATCGATAGATCTGCTTGTGGATGAGGAAGAGCTTGACCGTCGGCGGGAAACCTATACGTCCAGCGCCCGCGATGTTGCAGGCTTGCGGGGATATGACAAACTATATGCCGAACAGGTGCTGCAAGCTGATGAAGGTTGTGATTTCGAATTCATGAAACCGGTCAAAATTGGATGATGCCAATTGCCTGGAAGCTTTGTCTTGCTTGGCAACCCGGTAGTTCCGCGGCCCGTCGTTAACTATCCTCTGGCCGGCCACGCTGCTTTTTCAGATCACTCCGCCGTCTCTTGTTATTTGACACTCTTTTTATAGACGTCCACGAAGGTTTCGTTGGGCGGCGGTTCCTGGGCAACGTTGCAGCTGCACGAATGAGGTCAATTAAGCGCTGTAGCGCTTCTTCCCGGTTTCTAGTTTGTGAGCGAGAGCGTTTTGCGGTCAATACGATGACGCCGTTTTTGGTCATCCGGCTTCCGGCGAGTACCCTAAGGCGCTTTGAGACCTCTTCTGACAATGCATGGCTTTTGGTCGCGTCAAATCGCAGTTGTACAGCACTTGAGACCTTGTTGACGTTCTGACCGCCAGGACCCGTCGCACGAATAAAACTCTCCTCAATCTCATGTTCGAAAAGACTTATCTCATCAGTGACGCGTATCATTGCTAAAAGGCCATAGGCTAGGTTTTGAACGTGTATCCCGGTTCTTTATAACACATACCGCGAACCCTCCACCTTCATGATCACATCCCGACAGAGATAGTAAATTTAAGCAATGATTCGCACGGCGTGTTGTGGACAGAGAGTAGGAGAAATAATTTCAAAACCCTCATGCAATGGGCGAAATTATAGATTGAATGACCAGTTCCCTCGCTGAATCATCTTCGAGATGAAGTTAGTTAGGAAAGGCCAGACGCGCTGGTATATTTGGTGCTTCGGGACAATGCTCAAAAACGGTATGCCGGGTTAACTGAGGCAGGCTCTTCAATACTCGACCCCCAAAAAAATACGCGTTTCCGTGGGCATTAT
>CAJQND010000375.1 GCA_905479595.1 uncultured Hyphomicrobiales bacterium | reverse complement strand
CCAAGAAACTGTTCGTTTATGCAAGCCATTTTCCTGAGTATTTTGAAGACGCTGCGGGCTACGGCTGGGATATTGGTGAAGGTACATTCGACTGGGCAACATTGATCCGCAACAAGGATGCAGAGATTGATCGTCTGAATGGGATTTATATTCGCAATCTCGAAGCTGCCGGTGTTGAAATTGTTCAGTCACGTGCCGTGCTGAGAGATCGCAACACAATCCATCTGGTTGCTGAAAACCGTGATGTGACAGCGAAAACGATCCTGATTGCGACCGGCGGCACGCCGAACCCGCATTCGGAATTGCCTGGCCATGAGTTGGCGATTACCTCCAACGAGGCTTTTCATCTGGAAAACCTGCCGGAAAAAATCCTTATTGCCGGTGCCGGGTATATCGCCATTGAGTTTGCAGGGATTTTCAATGGCCTGGGCGTGGATACAACGATTGTTTACCGGGGGCCGGAAATCCTGCGCGGTTTTGATGATGACCTGCGCCATGCAGTTCATGCAGAATATGAGAAGAAGGGTATACGCATTATCTGCAACCAGTCTTTTACATCTCTTGAGAAAACCGGTGAAGGTATCCTCGCCACTACACCTGATGGTGATAAAATGGTGGCTGACCAGGTAATGTTTGCGCTGGGCCGCGATGCCAATACAGCTGGTCTTGGGCTGGAAACTGTTGGCGTGGAGATGGACGCAAAAGGTGGCGTGAAGGTAGATGAGTTCTCAAAAACTTCGGTAGATAATATCTACGCAGTTGGCGATGTCACCAACAGGGTTGCACTTACCCCGGTCGCCATTCGCGAAGGCGCGGCATTTGCCGAAACCGTATTTAACAATAACCCGATGAGTACGAACTATGAAAACATCGCAACAGCGGTATTCTCCCAGCCCGAAATCGGGACCGTTGGCTTAACGGAAGCGCAGGCGCGGGAAAAATATGGTGATGTGGATATCTACAAGTCCAGCTTCAGGCCGATGAAATACATTCTCCCAGGGCGCGATGAGAAGATGATGATGAAGCTCATTGTTGAGCAAACCAGCCAGAGAGTGCTGGGTTGTCATATTATCGGACCAGACGCAGGTGAAATGGCGCAGCTTCTTGGCATTGCAGTTAAAATGGGGGCAACCAAGGCGGATTTCGACGCGACCATGGCAGTACACCCGACCGCTGCAGAAGAGCTGGTGACCATGCGCGAGAAGTGGGTGCCTCCAGTAGCTGCAGAATAGCAGATTTGCGATGCTGAGAGTTCGCGATGGCAAACCCACAGATGTAACTGCTCTTGCCCGCATTGGGCTCGCTGCTTGGTCGGCCAGTATTGGGCGTCTGGTCGATGGCGGTGTGCGTGAACGCTTTAAATCTCACAATCCATTTCTGGCGTTTCTCCGCAAACCAGATATTGGCCTGTTGGTTGCCTGTAATGATGATGACTTGATCGGGTTCGCCGCGTCAGAAACCGGGGCCGGCGAGGTATCAGATCTATGGATTTTGCCTACTTTCTGGGGGCTTGGAGCTGGCCGCGCATTGCTGGAAGCGGTCACAATCAACGCAAGCGAGGCGGGACAATCGCACCTTAGCCTTGAAGTGATGGTCGAAAATGCAAGGGCGGTTGCGTTCTACAAGGCGGCAGGCTTTGAAACAGACTGGCAACGCGACGTTTCAGACAAATCCCTGGGTGTCACGATAGCCAAACTTGGCATGTCCAAACCGCTTACTCCTTTATAGGCACGACAACTGAGCGATAAAGATGCCAGGTGGCGTGGCCGAGCAGGGGCAAAACCACAATCAGTGCGGTAAACGCGGTGACGATTGATATCGCCATCAACGCCACGATTATGCATGCCCAAAGGATCATTGGTCCCTTATTGGACGTCACGGCTTTCACCGATGTAATCATCGCGGTGACGAAATCTACATCGCGGTCGAATAACAGCGGGAATGAAACGGCAGTTAGGGAAAACATGATGGCGCCAAGAATGAGCCCGGCGAGATTGCCAGCCACAAAGAATATCAAGCCTTTCGGGGTTGTGAAAATCAACTCACTTAGCTGCCACACATCCATGCTTCGTAGGCCAAAAAACCCAACATAAATGGCTGCTGCAATATCAACCCAGAGGATGTAGGAGAATGTGGTGAGTACAGCCATCCAGCTTAAGTCTTTGCCGCCTGCATTTCTGACGGAACCAAAAATGCCCGCCCATTCGAGCTCGTTGCCCAGTTCAAGACGTCGAGAAATCTCATAAAGTCCTGCTGCAATGAACGGCGCGATCAAAGGAAAGCCCATGGTAACGGGGTAGGCGTAAATGCTTATTTCGAAATTGAAAAACATATAAAGCAAGGCCCAGCCTGCGGCGGCGTAGAACAGTCCGAAAAACAGCGAAAACACCGATGCGTTTTTTAGGTCAGCCCATCCTTTCGATACAGACTGCCAAACATCCGCGTTGGTAATGTTACGAACTTCAGGGGGCATTTTTCGTACTGGTGCAGCTTTTGTCTCGGTGTCATCCATCTGATTTCCTCCCCAATCGTTCAAAAAATCAATTTTGGAATATAAGAATGACCGTACACAGATATGAAAACAAGGTCTGCATTGCCGCAGGATTCAACATGTCCGGCTGTCCCCTGGACGAGGTCGGGTTTGCCAAGGCCACTCGACACCGTTGAAAACACGTGTTGTTTTATTTTGCCAGAATTGCATTATTCGGTATTGAGGTTTTTAAAAGATGATTCAGGAGACTTTCCGCAAATGAAATCCAGCAAGAAACTATTGACCGCTTTGGCCCTGGCTTCCTGTGTAACATTCTCTCCGTTTGTCACAAATGATGCCTGGGCATTGTTCTGCTCAAACAATGGCGGACGATTTAACGAGTGGAAAAGCGCGTTCAAAAAAGAATATGGTTCGCGGTATAAAAAATCGACATTGCGGAAATTTGACCGGGTTAAATACGACAGCCGCGTGATCGCTCTTGATCGCAGAAACAATAGAAGCTTCAAAGGCTCGTTTGCAAGTTTCTACAAACGCCGGGCTGGCGGTGTGGCGCGGATTGCTCGCAGCAAAAAGCGCAAGTATCAAAAATACTTCAACAAGGCGCAAAAACGCTATGGCGTGCAGCCCGAAATTATTCTGGCCATTTGGGGGCTGGAAAGTGCATTTGGACGCTACCGGGGCAAACAGTTTCCGATTTTGCAGTCAACCGCGACCCTTGCCTATGATTGCCGGCGTTCCAAAAGCTTGTTCTTTCCGCAATTGCTGGCGGCGATGAAAGTCACAGACAGGGGGATTGCTGATCTCTCGAAAAGAACCGGGGCATGGGCTGGCGAAATCGGGCAAACCCAGTTTCTTTCTTCAAGCTTCCTGGTTGCTGCCGTGGATTTTGATGGCGGCGGGGTGAACGTGTTCAAATCTCCAGGCGATGTCATTGGTTCAACGGCCAAATGGTTTAAGGCAAATGGCTGGAAACGGGGAGGCAATTATCAGCCCGGCAGCCACAATTACAGGGTCATTCAGCGCTGGAACAAGGCCACCAACTACCAAAAAACCATAGCAAAACTAGCGAAAGAAATAGCTCGCTAGCGCCAAAAGTTTATTCAGCCGCATCTGGAATTGGTTTTGCCACCGGTGGTGGGTTCGGCTTTACCTTTGGTTTTGATGCAGCTTTGCGTTTGCGTGGTTTTTTGGCGGGCTTGTCATCATTGTCGGCAACCGGTTCTGTGATTTCCGGCGCGGGTTCTTCCGCGTTGACGACAGGCTCTTTTGCCGGTGCTGCTGATTTGCTGGCGAACCGGTTACGCATATTGACCCAACGCTCCCGGTAGATGCTGGGTGCCGCAATCCATACAGGCGTCAGCAGCAATGTCAGCAGCGTTGAAAACCCAAGGCCGAAAATAATCGCGGTAGATAATTGCACCCACCAGATTGAGGTGACCGAGCCAATCGAGACCGATGGTGCAACCCAGTCCACATTGATCTGGTACATCATCGGCAACAGGCCGAAAATTGTCGTGATAGTGGTTAGCATGACTGGACGTAGACGCTGGGCGCAAGAACGCAGCACCGCATCAACAACCTCAAGACCCCGGGCGCGCAGGTTCTGATAGGTGTCGATCAACACAATTGAGTTGTTCACCACAATCCCCACCAGCGCCACAACTCCGGTTCCGGTCATGATCACCGAGAATGACTGGCCCATCGCCAGCATGCCAATGAGCACACCAATGACCGACATCACCACCGTCGAAAGGGTAATTGCAGTGAAATAGAAGGAGTTGAACTGGGTTACCAGGATCATGAACATGATGAAGATAGATGCAGCAACCGCCTTGGCCAGGAATATCATGGACTCGCGTTGTTCTTCATCAGCACCACGGAATTTCAATTCAATATTCTCAGGCCAGGTTTGTGTTTTTAACCACGCATCAAGTTCTTTCACCTTGTCATCGGCCAGCACGCCTGGTGCTGCATTGGCTTTCACAAACACCGATGTGCGGCCATCCTTGCGAGTGATGGAATCCACCGCTGGGCGCGCTTCACGGGTGACAAAATTACGGATCGGCACGAGCCCTTTGCGGGTTTGCAGGCGCATATCCTCCAGCCGTGAAAGAGAGCGTTGATCTTCCGGCAATCTGGCGCGGATATCGATTTCATCGCGGCTGTCGTCGGGCCGGTAAGAACCGATCAACACCCCATCGGTCACCATCTGGATCAATGCGCCAACAGAGAGAATATCCGCGCCGAACCTTCCGGCTTCCTCGCGGTCAATCGTCAACGCCCATTCAATGCCGGGCAGGGGGCTCTCATCTTCAATGTCGATGAGCCCGGTCATGTTGGTTTCCATGTGCTTACGGATCTGGCGGGCGATCTGGTTGGCAAGCGCGCGGTCGTCAGAGCGAATCTGCAAACGCACATCCTTGCCCGATTGGGGCCCGTCCTCGCGCTTGTTGACCTCTACAATGACCCCTGGGAGTGTTTCCACTTTCTGGCGGATTTCGCTGAGAATTTCCGCACCTAAACGGCGTTCTTCAAACGGCAGGAACTCAACGGTGATTTGGCCGATGGCATCCTTTGGCACATCGAGACCGGCCCCTGATCCAGGGCCACCGGTGCCGGTGGAACCGGTTTTTACCGAGACATCATCGACGCCTTTAACGTTGATAATAATATCCTCAACACGCCGGGTAAGCTGCAATTTTTCGTCTGCTGAGAGATTGCCGCGCGCGCGCACATAAATGAGCGATTGGGTTGGTTCTGTATCAACAAAGAACGTCACGCCGTTATTGTTTTCCTGGTAGTACTGGAAAATCCCATACATTGCCGCGAATGCGACGATGGTGATCATCAGGGGCGCACGAACCAGTGAATTCAACCGGCGTACATAAAATCCGGTGAAACCTTTGATCGCTGAAATGTCGGCGGATTGCTCGCCAGCGAGGGCCTTCGACATACCATCATCAGACTGATCTGTTTTGCCAAACAGCGAACCGAGGACTGGCAAGAAAATCATCGCGGTCACGAAGGAAGCGATCAACACGATCACCACAGTGGTCGGCAGGTTCGACATGAATTTGCCGGGAATGCCTGGCCAGAACAGCATGGGCAAAAAGGCTGCGAGCGTGGTGGCTGTGGATGATGCAATGGGCCAGAACATGCGTCGTGCCGCCATGATATAGGCTTCTCGCCGGTGCAAACCTTCAGCCATTTTCCGGTCAGCATACTCAACAATTACGATGGCGCCATCAACCAGCATACCAACGGTCAGCACCATTCCGAACATAAGCATGTTGTTGATGGTGTTGCCCGCCAGAAAAACGATCAAGAAACCGATCATGAATGATGTTGGAATGGCCATGCCTACCAAAAGGGCAGAGCGCATGCCAAGTGCTGCGACACAGACGATCATCACCAGCGCAATCGCCGTCATGATAGCACTTTCCAGCGATCCGACCGTCTCGCGGATATTTGTGGATTCATCAAGCGCGAAGTCCACGTGAACGCTGTCTGGCGCATTGGCGATCAAGCGTGTAGCTGTCTCGCGTACCAGTTTATTGGTTTCGATAATGTTTTCGCCCTGGCGTTTGACCACCGATATGGTGATCGCCGGGCGACCATTAAACCGGGCATAGATGGATCTGTCTTTGAATGAGCGGCGTATTTCGGCCACCTGGCCAAGGGTGACAACCGTTCCCTCTACTTCTTTAATTGGCAGGGAATAGATGTCTTTTGCGGTTTCAAAGAGCCCGGGTACCTTGATATTGAAGCGCCCGCTGCCACCGTCAAACGTGCCTGCTGCAACCAGGCGGTTATTGCGGGTTACTGCGCTGATCAGCTCGTTTTGGTCGATGTTGTAGGATTCCAGCGCTTTGGTGTTGATGATCACATCAAGCAGTTCTTCGCGTTGACCGGAAAGATTGGCTTCCAACACGGATGGCAGGGATTCCAACTCATCCTGCATGGCGCGGGCATGGCGATACAAAGTGCGCTCTGGCACATCACCGGAAAGCGCAACAATGATTGTAGGAAACAGGCTGAAATTGACCTCGTTTACGTTGGGCTCTTTGGCGTCGTCGGGCAGTTCGCTTTTTGCTTCATCAACTTTTTCGCGCACCTGGCGGCTGGCGATCTCTGGATCGATTTCTGTTTCGAACTCGGTAATCACCGCTGCGTAGCCTTGTGCTGCTATTGAGGTGATTTCCTTTAAACCTTCCAGCCCCCGCAGTTTTTCTTCCAGTGGTTTCACCAGAAGGCGTTCGGCGTCTTCCGGCGAAACCCCTTCCAGCGGAACAGAGATGTAAAAAGTCGGAACCTGAATGTCAGGCCGGGCTTCCTTCGCCAGTGAGATGTAACAATAGAATCCTGCAAGGATCATCACGAACATAAGCGAGATGACAGCACGCGGTCGGCGCAGGATTGCTTCAAGACCGTCCATCATTGTGCTGTTCCTGAAGTATTTTCAGTTGCTTTAGCGGCGGTTTTGGCAGCTGCCTCACTTACCGGATCAATTGTCTGGCCATCGAGAACATATTCCTGACCAACCATGATAACCGTAACTTTGTCCGGCAATCCGCTGGTCCAAACATGATCGCGGCCAAAACTCAATATATTTACCGGCGCGAATTTCACCTTATTACCGTCAGTGACGATCGAGACCCCTATCTGACCGTTGTCATGAAGTGTCAAAGCTGAAGAGGGCAAGCGGTGTCCGCTATCTGCTTTAAGGGGTATGACGAGTTCGGCGGTTACTCCGTCTCGAACTTTTTTCCCAGGGTTTGGTGCTTGCATCTCGACTTGGAATGTCCGGGTCTCAACACTTGCTTTTGGCGAAATGAAATGCACTGTGCCTTCCAGGTTTTCTCCAGTAACGAGACTTGCCGTTGCAGGCATTCCAACTCGGATTTTGGATATGTCGCGTTCACTGACCATGCCGGAAACAACCACTGGATCGAGATCAACAATGGTTGCGCAAACATTGCCAATTTGAAGGAATGCACCCGGTTCGGCTGGCTTTGATTCAATGATGCCGCTGATAGGCGCTCTAATTGAGGTGTAGGTGATGTCGCGCTCGATCTGATCTACCGTGGCCTGGGCAGCCTCCGCCTTGGCCTTGTCGGTCGCGAGTTTCGCAGTTGAGGCGTAATTGCTTTTCTTCAGCTTTGCAGAGGCTTGAAAGTCTTGTTGGGCGCTGGCGAGAGCGGCATGGGCTTCAGCAAGTCTTGCTTTGCGTCCGGCGACATCTACTTTGCAAAGTAAATCGCCACGTTTCACCAGATCGCCTTCGGTACGTGGAGATTCTTCGACAATCCCGATTGTGCGGGCCCGGGCATCGACCCGTCGTGAGGCCTCGGTGCGTCCACGCACAGAAACGTTTGCGGCGCGCGGTTCAGCGGAAAATGTTTTAACAACGACCCGGAATGGCTTCTCGGGTTGTTTTGGGGTAGCCGATTTATCACTGGAATCAGCGATCACAGCGGGTTTGGGAGGTAGTCCCAGCTTTTCCCGTAAGCCCAATTGGTCGGACCCCAGCCAAAGCCCCACCGCAGCGAGAATAAAGAACGCCCATACATACGATAATTTCATCGCTTCAATTCCATTCTACGTTCTAAGTCAGTCATTCGGCTGCTTGCGGTTTTTGTTCTTCGTGCCAGCCGGTGGTGCTGTGTTCATCGGAACCTACGTCAGCTAATCCAGGCTCAAAATTTTCCTGCTGGTGTAAGTAATCCACAGCAGCGTTAAAAAGTGCCCGGCCATATCCATTGACAAATTTTGTACCGGGATTTTTTGCCAATTCCGCACAGGCTTCGATTTGTTCGAGCTCTTCTGCCATTTCGTTTGTGCGTTGCTCCAAGACCTTACGCACATGAACCTCATCCAGATGACCCGACAGAAGCATAATGAACAAAAATTCTGATTTAAATTTGTCCTTTCGAGGAAAAATTGTCAGAGCGGATTTCATTTCCGCTAACCCTTCCTGGGTGATCGAATAAACTTTTTTATCCGGTTTTCCAGATTGGTTTTCAGCCCGGCAGGTCAATAATCCATCTTCTGTCATCTTGGTAAGTGCTGGATAAATCGACCCGAAGCTCGCTTCTATGAAATGACTGAACAAACCTTCTTCTGCCATTTTTTTGATTTCATATCCGGATGCATCCCCAAAGGAGAGCGCTCCGAGACAAAATGTTCTTACGTTCATAAAGACGGCTCCTGGCCATGTTTTCCGTCGCACGGATATATATCGGAACGTCATATATAGAACTGATATAGAAAATGCAAATGCTGAATATGCTTTATTGCCGCTGTAGTTAACTGTAAACGTGTCGGCAATAGGTCAAGGTCTAACCCAGAGACAGAGCCAGAAATGACAATTGATATTGCTGCAATTCTCAAGGAAAACGAGGGGCGGAACTACGCCCTGCATAGCGAACATGTGAACCCGCGCTTTGCCCGTGCGTTGAAGATTATTGGATTTGACAAGTGTTATGTACGAGGTGAGGGCAGTTATCTTTGGGATAAGGACGGAACGAAGTATCTAGATACTCTTGCTGGTTACGGGGTTTGGAACCTCGGCCGCAATCACCCTGAAATCCGCAAGGCACTGGGCGATTTCCTTGAAATGGACTATGCCGGTCTTGTACAGATTGAAGCGCCATTATTGTCTGGTATTTTGGCCGAGCAATTGAAAAAGCGCGTCGGCTATGGCCTGGATATTGTATATTTCACCTCAACCGGTGCAGAAGGCAATGAAACCGCGATTAAGTTTGCACGGCGCAACACCGGAAAGGCAAAAATTCTGTTTGCATCCAATGCGTTTCACGGCCTGACCAACGGTGCATTGGCGTTGAATGGTGCTGAAGTATTCCGGGAAAAATTCGGTCCACTATTACCCGATACGCAAAAAATCTCTTACAACGATATTGGTGCCCTTGAGACCGCGCTGCGTGGCGGCGATGTGGCAGCATATATAGTTGAACCTGTTCAGGGTAAGGGTGTGCACATAGCAACTCAGGAATACCTCGCTGAAGCCACAAAACTATGCCGCAAGTTTGGGGCGTTGCTCGTGGCAGATGAAGTGCAGTCTGGTGTGGGAAGAACGGGTAAATTTCTGGCCAGTCATCACTATGACGGGTTTGAACCAGATATGGTGATTGTCTCTAAATCCCTGTCTGGCGGCTATGTGCCAGTAGGCGCTGTTTTGGCCCGCCGGGCAATCTATGACAAAGTCTTTTCTTCATTAGACCGTTCGGTAGTGCATTCTTCCACATTCGGACAGGGTTCGCTTGCCATGGTGGCAGGCATCGCAAGCCTGGATGCGCTCGACAATGATGGCCTCACAGAAAATGCCGCGAAGATGGGCGATTTGTTAGGGTCACGCTTGCTGGCCATGAAGGATCGTTTTGAATTTATCCACGATGTGCGCTGGCGCGGATTGATGCTGGGCATTGAGTTTGGCCCGCCGAAATCCCTGAAGCTCAAAACAGCGTGGAAAGCGGTAAACAGCCTGAACGCGGACCTGTTCTGCCAGGGGGTGACAATCCCTCTATTGCAGGACCATAAAATCCTCAGCCAGGTCTCAGGCAACAAGTCAAAAATCATCAAACTCATTCCGCCGCTGACTGTAAATGAACAGGATGTAGATTGGTTCTGTGCCGGGTTTGAAAAAGTCATGCAGGATTTGCACGCCTTTCC
>CAJQND010000374.1 GCA_905479595.1 uncultured Hyphomicrobiales bacterium | reverse complement strand
AAAATAATCACTTCACCATCGGTCGTGGCGAAAACTTTCTTAACCCCGGCAATAGCGGGTTCCAGAATTTCCCGGAATCGCGGCGAGCGGTGATCCATTGTCTGCATATCGCAGGCTTTTCTGATGACATCCGGGATGTTTGTCGGGCCCGGAATGAAAACGGGATTTTGATCAAACATATTCTAGCCTCCATATTCCAACTGAAAACCATCGTAACGCGGGGCAATTCATTCTGCAATTTTTTCAAAAAACTTTTTCATTTTCATGTTAAAATATTATTTTTGTTTATTTTCAGTGGTTTATATTTTTTCATTGACCAAACTTGTTTTTCATATTGAAATAAAATAAATGAAAATAACTGGAAAACACATGCCTGACACTCGGAAACGCGCCCGTGGGCGACCACGCTCCCTTGCTGATACATCAAGCCAGAACACCATTCGATCGCTTGACCGGGCATTGGATATTCTCAAGGAAATATCACTTTCAGACAGCGTTTCGCTTACTGAGCTCGCACAGCGAACCGGGCAATCTGTAGCAACGGTCTACCGGGTGCTCACAACCTTCAGCATCCATGAGATGGTTGAAATGGACGAGGCCAGTCAAACCTGGTCGGTGGGTCCTGGCGCATTTCGCATCGCCAGCCGCTTTCTCCATCGGAATAATCTGCACAACGCTTCGCGTCCGATTATGCGCGAGCTCATGAACGCCACGAATGAAACCGCAAATCTGGGTATTGAACAGAAAGACCATGTGCTTTTCCTTGCGCAAGTCGAAACCCATCAATCGATCCGCGCCTTCTTTTCACCAGGCAGCCAAAACCCCATGCACGCTTCTGGAATTGGCAAGGCACTGCTGGCCCATTTTTCAGAAGAACGAGTTCGGTCCATTGCGACAAAAGTTGGCCTTGAACGGTTTACCGACAATACGATTACCGAATTCGGCGGTTTGTTGAAGGAACTGGCGGTGATCCGCCGTCAGGGTTTTGCATTCGACAATGAGGAAAGAACCGAAGGCATGCGATGCATCGCTTCACCTGTTTTCGACCCTTATGGCGAGCCGCTTGCGGGAATATCGATCTCAGGGCCAAGTTTCCGCATTCCGTTAAACGCCGTCAACGAGCTAGGCCACAAGGTGCGGGATGCAGCGGCGAAATTAACAACTTCTATGGGTGGGGTGCAGCCTTGAAAGGCAAGTTAAACAGAGTCCAGTTCGACCTCATGGTGGGCTGTATCATTGAAAGTTTTCCAAAAAGCCGGCACTTCATAGCCATTTGCCAAAACCACCCGCGCGAGGGCCTGTGAGGCGGGCATAACGCTAAAATCTTCGCTGAAATAGGGTTTGACCTGTGCAGCCACCGCTAAAGCTTGTTCTTCACTGCCACCAGCACCAAAAATCCAGTGTTCTTCATTTGCCACGGCGACAAATCTCGCATTTGTTGGCCCGGTAAGCTGCGCGGCATCAAACCTGTCGTCAACGCCGCCCGTCGCAATGCGATATACGATATCTGTCACGCGCCGGGTTTCATGCTCCTCGTCAAGCATGTGAAAATCCGTGTGGGTTGAAACCGCCGGTGCAGTACCATCACCTTCTAAATTGTGCTTGATCGCCTCAAACATTCGCAGACTGCAACGAGATGCTTGCATGCCGTCCGGAACATCTTCCTGCTTTTCAAATACGCCTGCAAATTTTCCACCATCATTGGAACGGGCATAGAAAACACTGTCTTCGCGCGCTCTGTCGAAAGCATTGAGCCGTTCTTTGAGTGCCGCCAGTTGGTGGTCAAACAATTGCTGGCGCGCGGTGCTGCGATCACCCGCGCGGCGCAACAGGTCCAGCCCCTTGCGTCTGGCTTCGCCTTGCGTCACCGCCCAGCCATCAACTTCCACGAACCCGCCAATTTTGCCGAGCTGATATTGCCGCACCATATCCGGCGAGCATCGCACCGCATTGGTGAGAATGCCGCTGGAGTGGCGAATTAACTCTGCTTCACAATGGGCATGGGCCATGGTTTCATAAACACCCCAGGTCGCATGTTGGGATACCACAGCATATTCGCCGATGCCGCCAGCCAGCGAGGCAGATGCTGCCTCGCTACCCGCTGCAATCAATCCGGGTGGAGCAGCGGCAACCAAGGCACCTGCCCCCATCGCCGACAAAAATTTGCGCCTCGTAAGTTTCATGGAGTTGATATGGGAACCCGGCTAGCTCCATTCAACCAAGACCGGTTCACGCCTTTTTCATCAGAACTTCCGTACTATGCACCGAGGTACTTTCGCCCATATCTGATTTTTCAGGTATATGCAGCAGGTTCACATTTGCATCCGAGGTCTCGCATCCAGGCCAGCGGCTCTTGTAGGCGAGCAGAGTTCCACGTGGAATGATGTCTTCCACCCGGGCCGTAAGCGGTAATTCTCCGCCATCATTTGACAGAACAATCGCATCCCCGTCGGCAATTCCATGGGCCTTTGCATCCTCAGGATGAATGCTCACGCTGGCCGGACCCATCAAATCGTGAACCCGTGCATCATTGCCATAGCTTGAATTCATCAAATGCTTGTCTGCTGGCGACAACAGCCGCAGAGCACCACCTTTCGGTGCAAGGTCTGCATCCGGGGTTGGGGCAAGGGAAAAACCATCCGCTTTGGCCTGTGCGCTGGCGATTTCAATTTTCCCGCTAGGCGTTGCGAACGCTCCGTCTTGCCAAAGCACCATCGGTTGATCGCTGAGATGGTTCCAGCCCTTTTCCTTGAGCTCTTCCCAGGTCAAACCGACATTGGAATTTTCCAACAGCGCATCAATCATCGTCTGGTCATCTTCGTACAACTCAGGCGCATCCATATCCATGGCACGGGCGAGACGACGGAAAATCTCCTGATTGGGTAAAGCCTCCCCCACAGGCTCGGTGCATTTCACCTGCGGACCAGCGATCATATGGAAGTAAGACGAACATAAATCGTCGAACTCCAGAAAACTTGCGGCAGGCAAAACAATATCGGCATACTTTGCCGTATCGGTCATAAAACAATCCACCACAACGGTGAAAAGATCTTCGCGCGAAAGTCCGCGCCGCATCTCGGTCTGGGCCGGATTGGAAGCGATCGGATTACAATTCCAGACGAAGTAAGCACGGATGGTTTCATTGTCCTGCAATGCGGCGGGAACATCCATCTGGCTGAGCGTTGGTGCTTCATCTCCACCTGCAACAAATTTAGGCGAGGCACCGCGCCGCGCGCTGATACCCAAGCTGGAGTTTAGATAATATGCCCCGGCACCCGGCTTGCCCATATTGCCACTGAAGGCGGGCAACATGGCACATGCACGAAAAATATTGCCGCCGGCTTTCTGCCGTTGCACGCCTTGCCCCATCCAAAGAAGCGATGGCCCGGCCCCATAGATTTTGGCGGCTTCCTCGATCAGCGTTGCTGGAACGCCGGTTTTTTCCTCACCCCATTGAGGTGTGCATTCAGCGATTGTTTCCGCTAATTCGTCATAGCCGAGCACATGATCGCTGATATACGCCATGTCCA
>CAJQND010000373.1 GCA_905479595.1 uncultured Hyphomicrobiales bacterium | reverse complement strand
GCTGCGGAAGATGGGCGAACTGGGGTTTTTTGGTATCCGTTACCCGGCAGAATTTGGCGGTGCCGAAATGGATACCCTCGCCACAGCGGTGTTTGCTGAAGAGCTGGGAAAATCAACATTTGGCGGATTTGCAATAACTGTGCTGGTGCATACGGATATGGCTTCCGTGCATGTGTTCAATGCCAGCAACGAGGCCCAGCGTGCCCGTTACATGCCGGGCATTATTTCTGGCGAGCAGATTGTTGCCGTAGCGGTAACCGAACCCGGTGCGGGCTCGGATGTTAAATCCATGACAACCCGGGCACGCGAGGTTGCCGGTGGCTATGTGCTGAATGGCACCAAGATGTTCATCACCAACGGGGTATTGGCCGACATTTACTGCGTGGCGGCAAAAACCGAAGGGGCGGAAAAACCATCACGCGCCGTGACCATGTTTTTACTGGAGAAGGGTGCGCCGGGTTTGTCGGTGGCGCGCGAACTCGACAAGCAGGGGTGGCGTTCATCTGACACGGCAGAATTGGTGTTTGAAGACTGCTTTGTGCCCCATGAAAACATTCTTGGCACGGCGGGCGGCGGATTTTACGCCATCATGCGAAACTTTCAGAACGAACGCATCGTGCTTGGTGCCATGGCCATGGGCGAGGCGCAGGCCGCTTTGGAGATTACGCTCGATTATGTGAAAACCCGCCAGGCCTTTGGCGGTCCGTTGTTCCAGCGCGAGGCCATCCGCCAACGTCTTGCCATGCTGGCCGCGAAGGTCGAGGCGGGCCGCCAGCTCGTCTACCATACTGCATGGCTGGACGCGCAAGGGGTGGAGTGTGTGAAAGAGGTTTCCATGGTGAAAGCCTATTGCGGTGAGCTGGTCAATGAGGTGCTCTATGATTGTGTCCAGTTTCACGGCGGCACCGGCTATATGCGCGAAACGGCGATCAACCGCATGGCCAATGACGCGCGCGTGCAGGCAATAGGCGGCGGCGCGACGGAGGTAATGCTGGAGGAAGTGGCTAAACGGCTTTAGGCTGGGGGTGATCGATGAAAGATAAACTTGCGTAGTAACCTATGTAATTAAACAGAAAACAAAATACAAAAGGGTTGGGAAATTGAAAAATTATTTACTTCCAGCGGCAGTGTCGCTTTCTTTGCTTGGGTCTTTTTCTGTTGCTCACGGTGCTGAAGACCATAAATCTTAAGCCACATATGGGTCAAAGCCCAATATTGTGATGATCGTTTCTGATGACACAGGATATTGGGATCTGGGTGCGTATCATGGCGGTAAGGCGCGTGGTATGGACACTCCAAATCTCGACCGGCTGGCCAAAGAGGGCATGATGTTTACGGACTTTTATGCCCAGGCATCCTGCACGCCGGGGCGTGCGGCCATGCAAACCGGACGCATTCCGAACCGTTCAGGAATGACGACGGTGGCATTTCAAGGACAAGGCGGCGGATTACCTGCAGCTGAATGGACGCTGGCGTCGATACTTAAACAAGGCGGTTACAACACCTACTTCGCTGGCAAATGGCATTTGGGTGAGTCCGATTACGCGATGCCGATCGCCCATGGTTATGACAAAATGGAGAACACATTTCTCTATCATCTAAATGCGTTCACCTATGCGATGCCGCAGTTCAATCCTCAGGAAACACCCGCGCAGCGCAAATTCTTCCTAGACTCGACGATTGGCATTCTTGAAGGCGTCGCGGGTGGGAAAGCTAAAGAAGTGCTTTCGATGAAGGATATGACGCCGGAAGACCTTGCCAATCTCGACGTTGTTACACAGCAAAAGTCAGTTGCCGAACTGGAACGTCTGTCCAAGGCCGGCAAGCCCTTTTTCATGTCGATCAATTGGGCTGCCAACCATCAGCCCAACCTGCCGTCGAAAGATTTTGTTGGTAAGTCGGCGGTAAAGAACAAGTACGGTGACAAGGTTGTGGAACTGGATTTCCACACTGGTGCAATCCTCAAGAAAATCAAGGAACTCGGGATCGAGGACAACACTCTCATTGTCTACACAGTTGATAATGGTGCCTGGCAGGATGTGCATCCCGATGCGGGCATGACACCGTTCCGCGGTACCAAGGGTACAGACCGCGATGGCGGCTGGCGGGTGCCAGCTTTCTTCAAGTGGAAAGGCAAGATCGAAGCAGATTCAAAATCCTCTGATGTCGCGGGTGGTTTGGACTTGATGGCGACATTCGCCCATGTTGCCGGCGTTGAGTTGCCTACTAAGGACCGTGAGGGTGTCGTTATGATTTTCGATAGTCACGACATGGCCCCGGTATTGTTTGGCGAGGGCACCTGGACGCGCAAGCATTGGTTCTATTTTACCGAGCAGGAACTGGCCCCCGGTGCAATCCGGCTTGGAGCCTGGAAGGCTGTGTTCAATATGCGCGGCGACAATGGCGCAATTGCCGGATCAGATGCACCAGCTCCGCAATTGGGCTGGCGTGGCGCCAGCAAGTATGTAGCCACGGTGCCGCAGATTTATAACCTATGGGAAGACCCCCAGGAGCGCTATGACATCTTCATGACAAGTGGGCGCGAAAACACCTGGACGGCACCATTCTTCATGGAGCTCCTGGGTAAGGTCATTGAAGGCTACAAGAAATACCCACCCCGGAAAATGCAATCTGATGCAACGTCGGGTCCTCTGACGATAGACCGCTTCAGAGCGATACAGGAAATTGCTCCGCTGCTCAAAAAGCAGGGCATTCAGATCAATCAGTAATTGAGGATACTACCGGCAGAGTTTGATCGCTCTGCCGGTAACGTCAACTGGTGTTTTGAAGCGCTTGGATCGTAGCTATGCGTAAGCCAGCAAATGGCTCTCGCAATTTCGGCAGTCTGTGCTGCCAAAACCCTTGGCTGGCACTGTGAAAGCACCGCTATCGAGGAGCCGGACCACAAGGTCGCATTCGTTTGCGCCGGGTAAGGCGATGGCTTGGATTTCAGATTGTGATGTGAGTTGGTCCACATGCCAGTGTATTGGCTTTTCTTTGCGCAAATGCCGGGAGATGCGGGCGCGAAGGCCGCCGGGGCCATAGGCGCTTCCGGCATAAATGTACCAACCGGGCGAAAGCGGTTTGTCCTTGTGGGCACCATAGGACACGCTCACGCAGTCATTCAGATGCATACATAACAAATAGCTGCCGCCCAGTTGCGACGGGGCATCTTGCGGCGTTGGAATTCCCGCTTTGCGCAAGGCGCGGGTCAGGGCTCCGGGAATGGGGATTTGCGAGCGCATGTGCGCATCATAGTGCGGTTTTTGTCCATGCGCATACGCTCCGCGAAAATTCCCCTTCAAAATCAGACGCAAAGCTGCCATTTTTGCCAAACATGATCGAGCGAATCGATTTTTATGGAGAACATTTATGCGGATTGGGAAAAGAAGTGCGCTGGCAGCTGGAGCCATTGCGATAAGTCTGACATTTGGCGGACAAGCATTTGCTGCACAATGCGGTGGAAATTTTGACACTTGGATGCGCGGTTTCAAAAAAGAGGCTGCGGCCAGTGGTATTCCCAGCAATATTATCTCGTCGGCCTTGAAAGGCATCACCTACGACAAGAAGGTTATTGCATTTGACCGCAAGCAGGGTGTGTTCTCCCTGCCGTTCTTGAAGTTTGCCGCGCGCATTATCAGCAATAATCGCATTAATGGTGGTCGCCAGCGGCTGAAGAAACACGCATCGACATTCCGCAGTGTTGAGAAAAAATACGGTGTGCCCGGCGCTGTGCTGGTGGCGTTTTGGGGGTTGGAAACCGACTTTGGCGGCTTTCAGGGTAATTTCAACACCAAGAGGTCACTCGCGACCCTGGCGTTTGATTGCCGGCGTCCAGAGCTGTTCCGCCCGCAATTATTGGACGCATTGCGGATCATCCAGCGTGGTGATTTGCGCAGTTCAGATATGGTCGGTGCTTGGGCTGGTGAACTGGGACAAATGCAGTTCCTGCCATCGGACTATCTGGAATCAGGCGTGGATTTTGACGGCAATGGGCGTGTCGACCTGATACGCTCAATACCCGATGCCATGGCCTCAAGTGCCAATTTATTGCGCAAACACGGCTGGAAGGCCGGGCAACCGTGGCTACAGGAAGTACGTGTGCCAAGCCGCATGGACTGGTCGCAGGCCGATATTGCCATTGCCCATCCGCGCGCCCAATGGGCCAAATGGGGCGTTAAGTCTGTGAGCGGTAAGAAAATCCGCGCCGACAAACGCAAGGCCTCATTACTGCTGCCCATGGGGCGCAACGGACCTGCATTTCTGGCCTATCACAATTTTACCAAGGTCTATCTGACCTGGAATGAATCCCTCACCTACGCCACCACCGCAGCTTATTTTGGCACCCGTCTGGCAGGCGCTGGCAAAGTGCGCGCCGGTAATGGCAAGGTTGTTCCCCTCAATCAAAAGCAGATGAAACAGCTGCAAGCCAAGCTGCAACGCAAAGGCTATGATGTGGGCAAAATCGATGGCATTCTGGGCGCTGGCACAAGAGCGGCGGTCAAAGCAGAACAAATCCGCCTGGGCTTGCCAGCTGATTCCTACCCCGATGCGGCGCTGCTGCGAAAGCTTTAGGGAGGCTGACAGGAAGTAGCCTAGCTATCTCGTGAGACTTTAGACGGTGCGATGCCCATTTCTTTGGTGAATGCTGCTGAAAAGGCGCTGGCGCTTTGATATCCGTTTTGTTTTGCGACACGGGAAATAGGGTTCCCACGAGATAGTGCTTCAAGGGCGTTGTGAAAGCGTATGCGCTGACGCCATTTGTTGAAGTTCATGGCGACATCTCGTTCAAACAATCGCGCTAATGTGCGCGGGGAGGCACCAGCAATTGCGGACCATTCGTCAAGGGTTTTACGATCTGCCGGGTTCGCCAGGATGGCTGCGCAGAGGCGCTGAAGTCTCGGGTCACGTGGCAGTGGAACGCTGAGGGAGAGTTCACGCGCGCGCCCAACCTCCAACTCGATTAGTCCTGCGATAAGGCCACCACGGCTTTTAATATCATAATCAATGGGCTCCTCGCTCAGGGCGAGGATCAGCTCGCGCAGCAGGCTGGAAACCGCAAGAACGCGCAACGATTGATCATGGGTGCGGGACGGCCCAGCAGCAATATACAAGGTACGCATGTCAACGATGCCATGCATGCTAACTGCGTGCGGTGTATTGGCTGGAATGTATACAGCGCGATCAGGCGGGACGACCCAGGCTTCCTGCTCTGTTCTAAGGCGCATGACCCCGCGAATGGCATAAAGAAGCTGATCGCGGTCATGGTGATGCAACGGAATGTTGGAACCATCTGCAAAACTTTTTGCCATTACGCCGATTGGTTGCGGAAGTTTCTGAAAATCTGATGGCTCGGTGCTGCGTGGCGCATTGTCAGTCGTATCACTCATGAACTCGTTCTCGTACAATTGGCAGAAATTCGATGAAAATTGGCATTACATCGTTCTACGGCCAGTGCTAAATTGCAAATGAAAAAGGTAGCGCGTGGAACGAGGATGGCGATGACCCGGGATCGATTATATTTTCTGCTGCTCAATATTGGCCACTTTCTGGACCATCTTTTTATGCTTGTTTTCGCAACTGTTGCGGCACTGGCGCTGTACCGGGAATGGGGCATCGGGTACGCGGAGTTGCTGGCATATGCGACCCCTGGTTTTTTTGCCTTCGGGGTATTTGCACTGCCTGCCGGGTGGCTTGCAGACAAATGGAGCCGCGATGGAATGATGTGCATCTTTTTCATCGGCATCGGGATAGCGGCAATTTTCACCAGCTTTGCCGCATCTCCCATGCAGATCGGTATCGGGTTGTTCCTGATTGGCGTATTCGCGGCGATCTACCATCCTGTAGGCTTGGCGATTGTCACAATGAAGTGGCGCAATACGGGCATGCGCATCGCCACGAACGGGGTGTGGGGTAATCTTGGTGTTGCCAGTGCGGCGTTGATTACCGGCTATATGATCGACAATGGCGGCTGGCGCATGGCGTTCGTCTTGCCGGGGATATTCTCGATAGCTCTGGGGGTGGTCTATCTGGTTTTGCGCTGGGATGGCATTCGTGCTGAACATGCGAAACCGAAGGCTGTGGCCCCGGTTAAAGATGCGACCATGAGCGCCTCTCATAGGGCATTGTTGATACGGGTTTCAGCAATAGTCTTCCTGACAACGGCTGTCTCGTCCATCATTTTTCAATCCACCACATTCGCGTTGCCAAAAATGTTCGATGAACGCCTGCAAGGTTTGGCTGAGAACCTTGCCAGCTGGGGCAGTAGCCTTTCAACGTCCAGCCAGGGTGACACCGCAACGGTTATTGGTGCACTTGCGTTTGCGGTCTTCGCCATTGCTT
>CAJQND010000372.1 GCA_905479595.1 uncultured Hyphomicrobiales bacterium | reverse complement strand
ACCAATTGCATCTTCGACAAAGGTGACGTTTGCCCCTTTGATTTGCACGGACCTATCGAATAATGCTTGTGTCCGATCAAGCCTGTAGCTGGACACAGTGATCGGCAAATAGTTACTTGCCAATGCTCGGGTCCCCACAAGGGCGGGTGCCGCAAGAAGTGTTCCCGTCAGGCCGACAAATTGTCTTCTATTCAACATCAGAGTCTCGTGTTTTGTCTGTGGGTCAAAGCAAGAAAAATACCCAGCCACTTTTGCGGCCGGGGTTGTTAGGTTTATTGACCCAAATTCGGATCCATATCAGGATTGAACGGGATTTGATCGAGATGCTCTATATACTCCAGCGGATCAAATGGCAGATCTTTTAGAACCATTTGTGGCTGAGCGTGTGCTTTGACCTGTTCGGAAGCGTTAGCTACGCCAGTCCACGGAATACCGTGCTTCTCTTTGGAGTCAGGATACTTCTGTTTCCATAATTCATGACGCAGGGCCATCCGGTTGAAGGGGCGCTTCATGTGGATCATCGGTGTCATCATGGGCAGAACTTCACGCGGATCGGTTGGCAGGAAGTAGAACGCTGCGGGAATGCCGCTTGCTTCACCAACAGGGTCCGGTGAGATCATGTGGCGTTTGTAGTTACCCTTGATGATCGCACCAAGACGAGGACCTGCATAGGTGAAGGTATAGTCGCGACGACCATGGGTTTCACCGTTTAGTAGCAAGGCAGTCTGGTCGATACCATCAATGACCCTGTCGTTCGGGATTTTGTCCATCGCACCGCCAAGGCTGGCAAAGGTGGTGAACAGATCGGTGATGTGAATCATATCGCCCTGAACCTGACCAGCTTCGATCATACCCGGCCACCAAGCAAAGGCAGGCACGCGGACGCCGCCTTCGAGGAAGTCGCCTTTGCCGCCACGAAAAATGGTTTCGGCGAAACCGGTGCCGGGAGGAGGATTGTGCGACATAGGGCCATTGTCAGCCATGGCGATGACCAGCGTATTTTCAGCGATACCCAGTTCTTTGAGCTTGTCCAAAAGGCGCCCGACAAAGACATCGACATTACACTGAAGACCGTCCTGCAACATGGCACGCGCTACCGAACAATTCTTGGGGCGTGTCGGCAGGAACGTGGACATCATCGGCCAGTTGGCTACATAGAACGGCTTGCCAGCTTTGGCGTTGCGTTCAATAAACTCGATTGTGCGGTTTTGCGCTTCCGGGTCGATCGCCTCGTAGGTTTCATAAGAATTGTCGCGCCACTGCAGCGTTTCGCCACCCTTGGTGCCCTCGGCAATCTGGACCCAATCCTTTGTGATAAAGGTGTTGTCTAGCATGAACGGGTCTTTTGGGAACAGACCTTCGACCAGCCCCATAGACGCATTGCCCTGTTCAGCAACATTCGAATTCAGTGACAGGATTTGGTTGTAACCAGTGAAGAACGCTTCATCGAAACCTTGATTGTGGGGATAGCTTTCTTCGATATCTCCGAGGTGCCATTTGCCATGGAAGGCCGTGGCATACCCCGCTTGCGAAAGAACTTCGGCGATGGTCACTTCTTCGCTACCCATACCGTGGCTCTCGAGCAGCATGCCGATATTGTACATGCCATTGCGCACGGCCAAACGACCAGTGGAAGCCGCAGCACGGCTCGGCGTGCAGCCAACTTCGGTGTACATGCGCGAGAACATGATGCCTTCGCGGCCCATCTCGTTCAGGTGCGGCGTGTTGAACCCGCGAATTCTCTGGATGCCCGGCATGCCGATGTCACCATAGGCCGTGTCATCCCACATCACGTGGATGATGTTCGGAGGTGTGCCATGTTTTTCACGGAGCTCAGCCAGCTTTGCCTGAAGTCCCACATCTTCCTTTGCCCAGCGTTCTCCGTGCTGTGCCTTAAGGACGTAAAACTCGGCATCATGCACGATTTCCTGGGCCTGAGCGGTCGCTCCTAACCCTAGAAAAAACAACACTGCCCCTGACAAAAAAGACACCGCCAAGGCGGATTTGCCAAATATCGTTCTCATATATTCATCCCAATCTTTTCCTGTTTATTCGGTCTCTCCTCAACTGTAACCATCGGCTTCACTTATGTCTATTTTAGGAAGAGCACTACGTTGCAATTGGTAATTTTACCTGAGAAACGGATTGAACCGTTATCAAGATTCCGCAAAACTCGGGTGATTGGATCAAAAATTGGGGAAGATCTTGGACATTCAGCGGGCGTCTTTCAGTGATCTTGACGCAATGTGTGACAGCTTGCGAGCATGGGATGTTGAATTTTACCCGCTGACCAAGACGAAATCGACTGGAAACGTTGGAAGCTTTGTTCAGATTTTCGGGCAAGGACTGAAATACGGATACTCAGAATTCTCTACCGGATTGCAAATGTTTGGCTCGCCTCCACAAGACATGATCACCTTCAACATTATGGAGCCCACAAATCGCCGGTACTGGGTCCGAGGCATGGATCTTGGGGACGATACGATTTGGGTTTTTCCGAAAGGTTCAGAATTGGAGAGTTGTGCGCCTCCCGGCTTTCAGGTTCACACTTTGTCTGTTTCTGAGGGCAAATTAGAAGCCGTGTCTGAAGCGTTGAGAATACCTGTTCCCATAAGGTCACGACGCCGGGACGCGTTTACGATTCCGCCGAAATACCTTGCGATCGTTAGAAACCAATTGCGAGCGATTCGTGATGGGGCGGCGCAAACACCCGAACACTCGATGTTGGACATTCTCCACGCTATCTTCCCACTCTGGCTGGAAGGGCCATCCAGAAGTTTCGACAAAAGGCCTTCAATGCGGGCACGGGATATAGCTGTCCGCAAGTGTTTGGAACTGTTTGAAAACTGCGACTTGGGCACACTTTCAAGCCGCGACTTGGTCAAGGAATGCAATATCAGCGAGAGAACCCTTCAATACGCGTTTCTTGAACGTTTTGGCGCGTCTCCAGCGGATTTTATCAAATCCAAGCGCTTGGGTAACGCGCGATTAGCGCTTCGCTTGGGGCACCATGACAAGGATTCCGTCGGCGACATTGCGTTTTCTTTAGGGTTCTGGCACCTAGGACAATTTGGAGTCGAATACAAGAGACTATTCGGTGAACGTCCGTCCCAGACGCTGAAGACAAGTTAATAAACTTGCACTCGACAAGAGTGTAGTGAAAACGACAGGATCTTGACTGCAAAAGCAGACATTCCTCTATGTTTTTCCAAATAGCAGCTATGGGCCGGAAAGCTGTACTCTATCACAAAAGCCTCGACGACAGCTTTGTCCGCATTGCTGCCGTCCGCCCCACCAGCAGGCGCATGATCCACACTGCATTGCAGCGAGTTTCCGCTCTGAGCCCTATTGAGACTCCCAATCCCTGTCGCAAACGGAACGTCATCGAATGAGTGGCAGTTCCGCATTTGACCCATAGCGGACATGGACTTGTTCATCGAATTAAACGATTGTGATTGGAACAATCATCTAGGTTTCTTTTGTGGGGGTTCGCATTGACAGAATATAAAATTGCCGCCATTCCAGGTGATGGGATTGGTACAGAAGTTGTTTCCGCTGGCGTCGAAGTCATGAATGCTTTGGCCGAGCGCGAAAACAGCTTTGTGTTTCATGTCGACCACTTTAATTGGGGTGGGGAATACTACAAGCAACATGGCCTCATGATGCCTGAGGATGGCAGGGATCAAATAAAAGATCATAATGCCATTTTATTTGGATCCGCCGGGCACCCGGACATACCGGATCATATTACCTTATGGGGCCTTAGGCTCGCTATTTGCCAACCGTTCGACCAATACGCAAATGTGCGGCCTACCCGCGTGCTTCCAGGCATCACGTCGCCATTGCGTAGTGTGAATAATGGCGAGCTTGATTGGGTCATTGTTCGTGAAAACTCTGAAGGCGAGTATGCAGGTGTTGGCGGGCGTGCTCATCAAGGTTCACCGCTTGAGACAGCAACCGATGTTTCGATTTTTACGCGATCTGGAGTCGAGCGGATAATGCGGTTTGCCTTTAAGCTCGCGCGGTCGAGACCGCGAAAGTTACTAACTGTCGTTACCAAGTCCAATGCGCAACGTCACGCCATGGTCATGTGGGACGAGATTGCAGAAGGCGTTGCAAAAGAGTTTTCAGATGTCACTTGGGATAAAATGCTTGTCGATGCAATGACCATGAGAATGGTCACGAATCCGAAGTCGATCGACACGATCGTGGCAACGAATCTCCACGCTGATATTCTATCTGATTTGGCAGCTGCACTCGCTGGTTCCCTCGGAATCGCACCAACCGCCAACCTGAACCCAGAACGCGAATTCCCCTCAATGTTTGAACCGATACATGGATCTGCATTCGACATTACTGGCAAAGGTATCGCCAACCCAATTGGCACGTTCTGGTCGAGTGTCATGCTCTTGGAACATTTGGGTGAACAAGCCGCAGCGACGCGTCTAATGAGCGCAATAGAGCGCGTGACCGCAGATCCACAATTTCACACGCCCGATCTTGGAGGTAATGCGAGAACCGACGAGGTGACGCAGGCCGTTATTGACGCAATTCGTGGAACAAACATTTGAGGGTCGCCCATCGGTTGCCTGCTAAACTTCTGCGACAATGACGAATGCTATTAGTGCACGCTTCATTCAACCTTCAGCGAAGATACCGCCAGCGTGTGACGAAGTCATTGTCATAGGCAATTCATTTGCTGCTTGACCCCGGATTTCTGCGATGCGCTCTTGAGCGTTTTTGGCAATATCCTCGTTTCCATACTCGGTCACAACACAGAATTCGAGATCACCTGTCCTGATCATTCGCACACGGTCCGCACCGCATGACATGATGAGCGGAACAAACTTAGTCCGAGCAATGTCTTCCATTTCTTCGGTCCATTCTGTTGCAGTCCAGTGAGATACAGTAGTGTAAGACATATTTGAGAGCTCCCTGTATGTGTGTAGTGAACAAGCAGTTTGTCACGCTGCAGGGAGAATCGCTATTACAAAATCGCCCGCGCAATTTCCGCGTCTCCGCCATGTTAAGGGATTCGATTGCAATCGGTGGCGTGGGGTAAGGAGGTTCAACACCTTGGGTCTTGAAATGCGCATTGGCGGCAGAACAGATGAGCCGGTAATAGTCAGCCGTCGAAG
>CAJQND010000371.1 GCA_905479595.1 uncultured Hyphomicrobiales bacterium | reverse complement strand
CAATACGGTTCAATAATGGACCATTGTACGTCGCTCAAAATTCTTCGGGTCAAGGTTGCTCTCCTCTGCTTGCAACCTTGATGAATCAGAAATTAGGTGATTTGGGAATCCTGAACGTCAACAGCCCCTAATTGGTTCCTTTGTCACCGCACTAGGGTCTGCAGTTTGCGCATCGGGAAACGTGAGGAACAACCGGTCTTAAAATGACAGGCAGCTTGCGCTCTAGCGCTTGCGAACCTTGATGGCCGTTGGCTCTCCATCTCTGGCAGACGAATAGCGTCTAAAACAATAGGTTTTCGTTGTGCGGTCTCCATCCAGATCATCCGGGTCTTCGTAGCGCATGAGCAAGGTGGCGGTGGCGACTGCTGCGCCGCCGAAGGTGATGGCGAAACCTGCTGCCAGCATTCCAACTGCCAGCATGCCGTCAGCAGAGCGGGTAATCAGGCTGCCCAGCCCCCACACATCCGCATAGATCATTCCAGCCAGCAACAGCCAGGACATGAAGATACCCAAAATGGCATTGACGAGTAAAAATTTAAAAAGTTGCGGCATCACAATTCACCTTTTATCAGCCATTTAAACACGCCGCTTTCACAACGTCCAGAAACTGCGCGATTTCTTCTTCTGTATTATAATAATGCGGCGAAACCCGTACCAGATCAGGCAGATTGCGCGCCTCTGTATCAAGGCGGGTACTGGACGCCGACGAGATCGAAATATTGACGTCTGAATCTGCCGCTGCCAGCTTGAAACTTTCTGCAGGAATAGTGTCATGGGCAAAGCTGACAATCGCACAGCGCGCACTGCCAAGGTCATGCACCTGGATGCCGGAAATCTGGTTTAGCCCCGCGCGCAGTTCATCCGCCAACGCAAAGGCGCGCACCTGAATTCTCTCCAACCCGATATCAAGCGCGTATTCGGCAGCAACCCCAAGGCCGAGGCGAAGCGCATAGGCGTTTTCCCAGTTCTCAAAGCGCCCCGCATCATTGCGCAAGGTATACCCGTCCGTGCTGGTCCACTCTGCCGAGAAATGGTCGATAAACGGTGGTTCCAAATGGTCCAGCCAGCTCTCGCGCACATAGAGAAACCCGGTGCCGCGCGGCCCGCGCATGAATTTGCGGCCCGTAACGCTCAAAAAATCGCACCCAAGTTTTTCCACATCAACAGGCATCTGGCCAGCTGTCTGGCAGGCATCAAGCAAATACGGAATGCCATGTTTACGCGCCACCGCGCCGATTTCCTCAGCCGGATTAATCAACCCGCCATTGGTGGGAATATGGGTGATGGCAATCAGCTTGACCCTGTCGTCAATCATCGCCTCAAGGGCAGCCGGGTCTGTCGCGCCATCCGCCCGGTCTGGAATGATTTCGATCTTGGCGCCGGTCTGGCGGGCTTTTTGCAGGTAAGACACATAGTTTGCGCCATATTCCGAGCGCGCCGTCAAAATCCGGTCGCCGGGCTCAAACGCAAGCGCGTGAAATGCCATCTGCCAGGCAACGGTGGCGTTTTCAACCAGCGCGATTTCGCGCTGCTGCGCACCGATCAGCCGGGCAATGGAACCATAGACCGCGTTACAACGCTCCGCTTCCTGCGCAGATGCCTCATAGCCCCCGATGCGCGCTTCAAGGCGAAAGTGTTCGCACATGGTATCCACCACAGGTGCAGGCATTAATGCAGCACCGGCATTGTTCAGATGATTGCACTGCGCGGTTCCCGGGGTGTCGGCGCGCAATTGTGCGATTTCAGACGTTGAGAAGTTCATTCAGGCGATAGCTTTCATATTTGTACCGGCGCGTGTGGCGAGCCAGAGAGAGACCGTAAGCCCACCACCAGCCGCAAGATCAGGCGGCAGGCTTTGATGGCCGGTGATTTCAAGCCCGGCGCGGGCCGCCCAGCGGTTCATTTGTTCATCTGTGATCCCCAGCCGGTGATGGGCCTGCTCAATGCGCAGAAACTCCTGCTCATGGGGGGCAAAATCCACCACCAGAATACGCCCAGCCGGTTTTAAAACACGCGCTGTCTCACCAAGGGCTGCCGCCGGGTCATCAAGAAAGTGAAGAACCTGGTGAATAGTCACAAGGTCAACCGATGCATCCGCAAACGGCAGCTCGAAGATATCGCCGTGGCGCAACTGGACATGCCGCAACCCGGTCTTTTCCAGGCGCGCGCGCAATGGTCAGCATTTCATGGCTGGCATCGATGCCGATGGCGTTTTTGGCCTGTGGCGCGAACAGCTCAAGTACTTGTCCGGTGCCGGTGCCCACATCCACATAGGTGTCGATCTTTGCGGTGCCGATCGTCTCTTGCATGGCGCGCTCAACATCATCTTCTGCCACATGCAGGGAGCGGATGCGGTCCCAGTTTTCCGCATTCGCCCCAAAATAGCGCGCTGCCTCTTCCGCCCGCACCGCCTTGACCTTTTCCAGCCGCTTGAGGTCATCGCGCAAAACTTCATCATTGCCCGGCAGAAGCCCGGTGATCATTTGCACAAAATCGCCGGCGCTGCCGCGTTCAGCGAGGCGCAAAAACACCCAGCTGCCCTCGCGATATCGTTTCACCAGATCTGCTTCACCGAGCAGTTTTACGTGACGTGAAACCCGCGGCTGGCTCTGATTCAAAATTACCGTGAGTTCCTTTACCGTAAGCTCGCCATGAGACAGCAAAAACAGAATGCGCAAGCGCGTGCGCTCGCCCACCGCTCTAAGCCCTGCCAGCACCTGTTCCATCACTTGCCACCCTCGTAATTCGCTCCCGCAATCTAGGTCAGCGCCTGCGAAATTGCATCTTCAAAAATAAATTGATCCATAGCGACGGATTTTCAAACGCTCATCCGTCTTATGGGTAAGTCAAAGAGTTTGGCTGGCAGTTTGTGTCGGACCGCTGCCCGCCGCGCCTCCGCCGTTTGGGTTCGCCCAGGGCGGAGGCACATCCTTCCATCTCTTCAATCCATCCCTTCCATTGATTTGTTGTGTGAATGTTTTAAAAGAGGTCTATGAAATTCCCCTGTTTTGCCGCAATTTGCGCTCTTTAATGCGGCCAAGCGGTTGGGTTGTTATTTTGCTGAGGCGTTGTTTATGAATTTTTTCCGGTTTCGTATAACCGATTTTGCACGCGTTATAGCCGTTACCGGTGTTCTCGCCGGTGGCCTGGCGGTAACTGCGCCTGTAAACGCGGCAACCAATTGCGCGGCTGCGCCGATGATTAACAAGGTTGGCCGCAACTTGATGGCCGCGGCCAAATCCGGGTCGAAATCAAAATTCCATTCAATTCTAAAGGTTTATGGCGACATTCCCTACATCGCCACCCGTGCGCTCGGAAAATACCGCAAGAAGGTGCCCGCCAGTAAACGCGGAACCTATAACAGGCTTGTCGGCCTCTATATGGCCAAGGGTCTGGCAGAATACGCACGCAAATTCTCTGGCCGCAGTTTCAGGATTGTTCGCTGTAATAACTCACGTGTTGAAACATCTGTTCAGCGCGGCACCCGCAGTCACAAGATTGTCTGGAAACTGCGTAAAAACAGCGGCTTCAAGATCGTTGACATTAATGTGCAGAACTTTTGGGTCGCTGAAGCCTTGAAGACAGATCTTTCGCGTGTCATGAGCGAGAGCAAAGGTGATTACAAAGCGTTGTTTTCCTATCTCGATAAATGGAGTAAGCAGAGCTGGTGAACGAGCAGTGATTTCAGTCAGGCGCAATTTCCAAGTTGACCTGCTCCAACTCTCTGCGGTTTTTGCTATGAATACAAATGCTGTGATTCGCTCTATGCTCGGCGCAATGATGAGAAGTTTCCGATGATGCCCATTCTAAAACGCGCACCAAATCGCCGTCACGCTGCATATCTTGGCGCGCTCGCGATCTTCTGCGTTGCATTGGTTTTGTTTGCTGCCCCGGCAAGGCAAGTTGAGGCCGCCTCCGGTGATCCGGCTGTCCGCTTCATGCAAAAAGTGGCAGCCCAGTTACAAACTGCTGGCCGTCTCGGCAGCCGCAGCGCATTCCAAAAAGCCATCACCAGATATGCTGACATTACATATATCGGCACTGTTTCGCTTGGCACCTATCTGCCAAAGCTGAAAAAATCCCGCAAAAAAGACTATTACAACGGTGTTCGGCGCTTCATGTCGCGCTATTTCGCGGTTCAGTCGCGCAGTTACAAAGTGACCAAGACCCAGATCCTGTCGAGAACAAAACAAAAGGGTCGCAATACCCTTGTTGATAGCCGGATCTATTTGTCGAATGGCAAATCCTACAACGTTACCTGGAAACTGGTGCGTTCAGGAAAGACCTATCGAATTCAGGACGCCCGAATTCTCGGTTTTTGGCTGACCCCATTCCTCCGCGATGCCTTTGTCGGATACGTAAAACAGAATTCCGGCAGCGTGAACAAACTGATCGTTGCACTCAAACGCTAGACCCTGGAGACTTGCGCAGTATAGTATCGCCCAGAGGTAATTTTTCTCCGGGAAGTAACGCGCATGTTTTTCGTTTCCAAAAGCCTCACCGTGGCGGCATTATTTGTTCTAACTACGGTGACTTTTGATCCAGCACAGGCAGGCACATGCGCCGCCCAGGGCTTTATCAACACCGTATCGAAACAAATGCTGTCTGCTGGCAAGTCACGTTCGGCAAGTGCGTTTCGCTCCCTGATCAATTCTCATGCAGATGTTGCAGGCATCTCAGCCTTTGCTCTGGGAAAATACAAACGCGCGGTAAACCCGGCAGACCGGCGTGCCTTGCAAAAGGAAATCGTGAACTTCATGGCCAAAACCATGGCTGGCTATGGCCGCAAGTTCAAAGGCGACCGGGTTGCGATTGAGCGGTGTACAAAATCCGGCGGATTTCTGCAGGTCAATTCAAAGCTTGTGCAACCCAATCGCCGCACGCAAAAGTTTGTCTGGAAACTTTCCGGCTCGGGAAACTATAAAATCCGCGACCTGAACGTCCAGGGCATCTGGCTCAGCCAGCTCATGCGCTCATCTTTCACCAAGGCCATTAAAAAAGGTGGCGGCGATATTTCAGCACTTTATGCCTTTCTGGGCGTGCGCGAAAAACACGTTGACCGCAAGTAAATCACCTAAAACCTAGCGCGAGAACTTTTTGTAGTGGATGCGCTTTGGCTGAACTGATTCAGGGCCTAACCTGCGTTTCTTGTCTTCTTCATAGTCTTCGAAGTTACCCTCAAACCATTCCACATGGCTGTCGCCTTCAAACGCCAATATGTGGGTGGCCAGACGGTCAAGGAACATGCGGTCATGGGAGATAATCACCGCGCAACCGGCAAAGTTTTCAAGCGCATCTTCAAGCGCTGCAAGGGTTTCTGTATCCAGATCATTCGTCGGCTCATCGAGCAACAAAACATTGGAACTCGATTTCAGCATTTTCGCCAGGTGAACCCGGTTCCGCTGACCACCAGACAGTGTTCCCACTGGCTGTTGCTGATCACCGCCCTTGAAGTTGAACGAGCCCACATATGCACGTGAGTTCATTTCGTGCTTGCCGAGCGTCAGCACATCAAGGCCATCTGAAATCACTTCCCAGACATTCTTCGTGGGATCAAGATCGTCGCGAGTCTGGTCCACATATCCAAGCTTCACCGTTTCGCCAATGCGGATGGAGCCGCTATCTGGCTGTTCTTCCCCGGTTATCATCTTGAACAATGTGGTTTTACCCGCGCCATTGGGGCCAATCACCCCGACAATGCCGCCGGGAGGCAACCGCAATGACAGATCATCGATCAACAATCGGTCGCCAAAGCCTTTGGATAGATTTTCCGCTTCAATCACCACATCACCAAGCCGCGGGCCAGGTTGAATTACGATCTGCGCCTTGCCCGGCACACGTTCATTATTGCGCTTGAGCAGTTCATCATAGGCGCTGATACGGGCTTTCGACTTGGCCTGGCGGGCCTTTTGGCCTTGCGCCATCCATTCGCGCTCGCGCGAGATTGTGTTCTGGCGCGCCGCTTCCTCACGGCCTTCCTGGGCAAGTCGCTTCGACTTGGCATCAAGGTAGGCGGTGTAATTGCCCTCATAGGGAATGCCTCTGCCGCGGTCTAGTTCGAGGATCCATCCGGTAACATTGTCGAGGAAGTACCGGTCATGGGTGACAATCAGCACCGCACCGGTGAATTCGCGCAAGTGTTTTTCAAGCCACGCCACGGTTTCTGCATCGAGATGGTTTGTCGGCTCATCGAGGAGCAACAAGTCAGGTTCAGCCAAAAGCAACCGGCACAGCGCAACCCGGCGTTTTTCACCGCCAGAAAGGTTCGCCACTTCCGCATCACCAGGCGGGCAACGCAGGGCTTCCATGGCCATTTCAACTTTTGATTCGAGATCCCAGAGATTATCCGCATCGATCTTGTCCTGAAGCTTTCCGGCTTCATCTGCGGTTTCATCGGAATAGTCCATCATCAGCTCGTTGTAACGATCCAGAATGGCCTGTTTTTCTGCCACCCCTTCCATCGCATTGCCTTTGACGTCTTTAGCCGGGTCAAGCTCTGGTTCCTGAGGCAGATAGCCGATTTTCGCACCTTCCGCTGCCCACGCTTCGCCCTGATATTCCGTTTCCAGGCCGGCCATGATTTTAAGCAATGTGGACTTACCCGAACCATTGGGCCCAAGCACGCCGATCTTTGCGTCCGGGTAGAACTGCAAATGAACATTATCGAGGACTTTTTTACCGCCCGTGTAGACCTTTGAAAGCCCTTGCATGAAATAGATAAATTGCCGCGCCATAGCCGGTTCCGCGCTCCGATTTAAATGATTGGAATATCGTTTGCGCGCTTTTAGCTGAACCACGCGGTATCGGCAAGGCGGACCATGCATGCAAGGTGAAGCAGATTCACCTTACTGGCTCGAAATGGCGAAAACACATCGCAAAATGTCGCTTGGGCATACACCGCTTGGGGTTTTCGCCGCTTAAACTTTGTCTATCTTGCAATTGATACCGCAAAGGGTGCTGCCATGACGCTGATAGATCAGAAATCTCTGAGCCGGGTTCGCGAAGATGTAACCACCGCACGCGGATTGCCCAATTCGTTCTACACCAGCGCTGAGGTGTTTGAACTGGAAAAGCGCGCCGTGTTCGGCGCCAACTGGGCCTGTATTGGTTTTGCAAAAGATGTTCCCAACCCGGGAGATGCGAACCCGATTGAGTTTCTAGATCAACCCTACCTCGCCGTGCGCGGTAAAGACGGCGGCGTTAAAGTATTTGAAAACATCTGCCGTCATCGCGGCATGATCCTGGTGGCGGAACGCAAATCAACCAACGGGGTAATCCGCTGTCCGTATCACTCCTGGTGTTATGGCCTTGATGGAGACCTGCGCACCACGCCGCATGTGGGTGGACCTGGGCAAAACACCCATGACTGCATGAAACGCGAAGAACTGGGCTTAAACGAAATCCGCTCACATGTGTGGATGGACATGATTTTCGTCAATCTTTCTGGCACGGCCCCGGAATTTGAAGACTATGCTGCAAGCACCATTGCGCGCTGGAGCGAGTTTCAGGACAAGCCACTTTACCATGGCGGGCCGGAAGCATCTTTCCAACTGGATGTAAAAACCAATTGGAAGCTGGCGGTTGAGAACTACACCGAAGCCTATCACCTGCCGTGGATTCACCCTGGCCTCAACAGCTATTCGCGCCTGGAAGACCATTACAATATCATCGAACCGGGCCAGCACTCTGGCCAGGGCACTGTGGTTTACAACCCTACCCTTGAAGATAACGGCAAACGGTTCGGCGACTTCACCGGGCTTTCAGATAAATGGGACACAGGCGCTGAATACATCGCACTTTATCCCAATGTGTTGCTGGGGGTTCACCGCGATCATTTCTACGGCATTTTGCTGGAGCCGGTCAGCCATGACCGCACGATAGAGCGGGTGGAAATCTACTATACCAGCGAAGAAAATGCCGGTGGCGATTATTCCAAACTACGCCAAAGCAATTCCGCTATGTGGCGTGAAATTTTTGAAGAAGACGTATTCGTGGTCGAAGGCATGCAATCTGGCCGCCGGGCGGCAAAATTCGACGGCGGAAAATTCTCGCCGGTCATGGATGCCCCAACCCACAATTTCCACCACTGGGTTGCTGGTCAATTCGAACGGGCACTGTAAACACCATTTCATAAAATGCATTCTCCTCAGCCGCTGGTGATATCACTCAGCAGCGCCTAGTGCTTTTCGCAAAACTCGATTACACAAGCTGCGAAATACATATATATAATTTAGGTCACGTTCATGCGTACTGGCGAAAGAAGTCCCGGCACCACTATTACGACATTGCTGATTGGTGCCGGCTTGATGCTGACCGCCATTTCGTTGTTTCAGACAATGCTTCCCTTGCGCGCAGGGATTGAGAATTTTTCTCCCACCCTGATTGGTTTTCTGGGAACGGTCTATTTTATTGGGTTTATCATTGGCTGCGTGTTCGGCCCCATGCTGGTGAAAACGGTTGGGCATATTCGCACCTTCGCCGGTGTCACAACCCTGACCGCAGCGCTCACCTTGATGTTCCCTCTCTGGCCAAACATGATCCCCTGGCTGGGTCTGCGCCTGCTCTCAGGTATATCGTTAGCCATTGCCTTCATGGTGATTGAAAGCTGGTTAAACGATCAGTCTGAGAACACCACACGCGGCCGCATTTTGTCGATCTACATTATCATTGCCAATGTTGCGACAATGGCTGGTCAATTGCTGGTCAATGCC
>CAJQND010000370.1 GCA_905479595.1 uncultured Hyphomicrobiales bacterium | reverse complement strand
CAGTGAAACATTTGACGTCACGTTGGGTGTTTTCAGATGCGCCAAAACATGGCGGCTGCTCGGTAGCGTATGAAGTCGATTTCAAGATGCGCTCAATGGCTTTGCAGTTGGTTATGAATGCGGCATTCAGCAAGGTGGTTGATAAAGTCCTCAACGCATTCGAAGCGCGCGCGCACCAACTTTACGGCGAACCATGAGGTTTCGACCCTAGGCAATCATCGGCTTTGATGCCATTGAGCGGATGATTTCGAAAGCTGCATAAACTGTGGCTTCGCGGATCGCCTGGCGGCCTTCATCTGGGAACACATGGCGTTCATGCCATGTCGGCATATCATCGCGGGCAGCTGCCAGATGCACCAACCCAACAGGTTTTTCAAGTGAGCCACCGGTAGGTCCGGCAATGCCGGTGCAGCTAATGGTGATATCGGCCTTTGAGTGCTTCAATGCACCTTCCGCCATGGCGCGCGCCACCCGTTCAGATACCGCGCCATCCTGTTTGATGAGGCGTTTTTCCACCCCAAGCATCTGGCGTTTTGCAGAATTGGAATAGGTTACAAAAGCGCGCTCAACTACTGCAGACGATCCCGCCACATCGGTTAAAACCGCTGAAATCAGGCCGCCGGTGCAACTTTCCGCAGTGGCTAACTTCCAGCCATTCTCTCGGCAAATGTCCAATACATCTTTGGCAGCAATAATGAGATCGCTTGAAAACATGGTTTTGTCCTTGCTCTAGGGTAAACGGATTGTGGCGGTGGCAAGGGCCGCAATGCCTTCTCCACGCCCGGTAAAACCTAACCGTTCACTGGTTGTGGCCTTGACGCTGATGCGGTTGGTTTCGACACCCATGATCTTGCCCAGGCTTTCGCGCATTGCTTCCACATGCGGCCCGATTTTCGGTTCTTCACAAACGAGCGTCACATCACAATGGCTGAGAACACCGCCGCGCTCACGTACCAGTTCAATTGCCTTCTTGAGAAAAATCTCAGATGCGGCACCCTTCCATTGGGGTTCAGAAGGCGGGAAGTGCTTGCCGATGTCGCCTTCACACAAAGCGCCTAAAATAGCATCGGTAAGGGTATGCATGCCCACATCCGCATCAGAATGGCCTTTAAGCTTTTGAGTGTGAGGGACAGAAACCCCACACAAGATCACGGCGTCACCGGGTTCAAACGCATGCACATCATAGCCATTGCCAGTGCGGATATCATTCAAGGTTGGGGGAGAGCTGTTCATGGCGTTCTCGGCTTCTTTAAAATCAGCGGAATGGGTCAATTTTTGGTTTTCAGCAGCACCCTCAACAATAGCCACCTCCAGCCCGGCCCATTCGGCAATTGAGCTGTCATCGGTGAAACTGTCAATTCGCGACGCTGCAGCGTGTTCATGCGCGCTCAAAATATCGTTGAAACGGAACGCCTGCGGGGTTTGTGCTGCCCGCAACCGCGCCCGTTCCGGCGTAGAACTAACGCGGTCATTATCGACATACTTGATTGTGTCCGTGACCGGCTGCACCGGGATAGAGCCGGGGGTGTTTTTCAATTGCGCGATAACTGACGAAATTATGCGGGCGTCAACGAAAGGCCGGGCTGCGTCATGGATGAGCACGGCTTCCATCCCCTGGTCTTTCAACGCATCAAGCCCAGCCTTTACTGAAGCTTGCCGCGTTGCGCCGCCATGAACTGGCGGCAAAATGTCAAAAGTTCCAGCTGCCGCCTTGTAGAGCGCTTCATGGTTATCACCGATCACCACCTGCACAATATCAACGTCGCGATGATCAAGAAATGCCTGGATCGTGCGGGATAAAACTGATGTGCCGCCAATCAATTGATATTGCTTTGGCACGTCGCCACCGGCTCTTATGCCTTTTCCAGCAGCAACAATTAGTGCGGCAGTTTTCATTTGTGGTTCTATCCCTCTAACGATGGGTCTTGGTAGCCGAAGATGGCGCCAGAAACAACTCACTGCATTGCCGCAAACGGCTTGCAGTATTGTAGCTTTGCCTATATTGATGCCCGCAATGTAAGCAGATTTGGGAATTGCTCAAAAAATGAGCATCGAGATTGGATCCATAAAAACAAAAAATTCGGTATTTCTGGCGCCTATGTCAGGAATTACCGACCTGCCGTTCCGTAAACTGGCGCACCGTTATGGGGCAGGGCTGGTTGTTTCGGAGATGGTGGCGAGCGAAGACCTGGTGCGTCAGCGCCTTGGGGTGGTTACACGCGCCGCAGGGGCAGATGAAATCTCGCCTTTGGCCGTACAGCTTGCCGGGCGCGAGGCCTATTGGATGGCGGAAGGCGCAAAGCTGGCGGAAGCCGGCGGGGCGGCAATTGTCGATATCAATATGGGCTGCCCAGCGCGCCAGGTAACGACCGGGCTTTCCGGGTCCGCGCTCATGCGTGATCTTGATCATGCCGTCGGGATCATAGATGCGGTGGTCAAGGCGGTTAAAGTTCCAGTGACCCTGAAAATGCGCCTTGGCTGGGATGAGGACAGTGTGAATGCGCCGGAATTGGCCTATCGCGCTGAGCAAAGCGGGGTACAAATGGTCACTGTGCATGGCCGCACCCGCAATCAGTTTTACAAAGGCCGCGCAAACTGGCGGGCAATTTCAGCCGTTAAAGACACAGTTTCCATTCCGGTGATCGCCAATGGCGATGCCGCAACTGCTGAACAAGCCAGACAAATGCGCGAACAGGCCGGTGTTGATGGGGTGATGATTGGCCGAGGTGCCTATGGTCGGCCCTGGCTTTGTGGCGAAATTGCCCAAAGCTTTGGTGAAAAAGGCGCGCAACGGCCAACGCTGGAAGAATTCGCAACTCTGGTCCGCGAGCACTATGAGGACATGCTTAGCCATTACGGCAGTGAGCTTGGCGGGCGCTGCGCGCGCAAGCATCTC
The DNA here is from genome assembly GCA_905479595.1 of uncultured Hyphomicrobiales bacterium. GTDB lineage: Bacteria > Pseudomonadota > Alphaproteobacteria > Rhizobiales > CAJQND01 > CAJQND01. The sequence goes on along the minus strand of CAJQND010000370.1, from coordinate 455 downwards.
GGTTGGTATCTCGAAACCATGGCCGATATGGGGTGGGCAAAAAACATTGACGTGAAATTCTGGCGCGGGCGTTTGTGCCGCGAAAATGACCCAAGCATTGTGTTGAAACTGATTTCACAGCTGTTCCAGCAAGCAACCGGGCAGGAGGCAGCATAATGCAGACCCAACATTCTGTATTGGAACACACAGATTTTGTTCTTAATGCCCTGCCACACCCGGTTCTGACAATCAGCGATGAAAACATGATCGGTTATGCCAATGCGGCCGCCGAGCATTTCTTCCAATCCAGCGCCACCACTTTGACCCGCAACCAGCTGGATACCTATGTGCCGTTTTCAAGCCCATTGCTGGCATTGATTGAGCAAGTGCGCAAAACGGGAGCGTCTGTGAATGAATATGCTGTCGATGTAGGTACGCCGCGAACTGGTGCAGAACGCCTGGTGGATTTGCAGGTC
>CAJQND010000369.1 GCA_905479595.1 uncultured Hyphomicrobiales bacterium | reverse complement strand
GTTGATAAAAAGACGGATGAGCGGGCGGCTTAGCAAGAATTAGTTTTTTCACATGCTTTCGAATGAAAAAATCAGACCACATAGAACGACATTAGTTTTAGCAACTCTGGGCTGCTTCGCTTTCACTACCTTGGGCGTGTTTATTGCATATATCAGCTACACAAACGGCACAGATCATTCCCAGGGAGACCGGTATTTTGGAATAGCTCTGGGCGCATTTGCGGCAATTGTTTTTTGCTTCTTTGGAATTTTGGGCATAGTGCGTGTCGTCAGTTCCACGCCTTCATTGCAGATTTTGAACGCTGGGTTGATGCCAGGGTGGTCAGGTGAAGGCAAAGACGTCGTCATTCCCTGGGAGGAGATTTCAGAAATTGCGATTTTCCGGCATTTGGGCCAGCAGATGTTGGGAATAAATTTGCATGAACACAAATTCTATCTATCAAAACTACCGAGTTTCAAGCGGGCGATATTGCTGACAAACAAGCAAATTTCAGGTTTCTTAATCGGTATTTCAGCCATCGCTTGCGATCAGCCGATCAATGATATTTTAGCTGAACTCCAAGCACGTTGCGAGATCCAACAGTAAATTCCCTGGCCGCATAATTGAGGATGGATTGATCCAGTTCCATAACGAGAAACTTTGAAATCGCGGTAAATCCAAGAAACAACGGGGGAACCAGCAACAAATTCAACCCGATTTTGGTAAACCGCACCACCACAAGGCCTGATTCCGAGGAGGTTCAAAGTACCGTCGCTGGGGAAAGGCCGCAACCGGCATCGCTTCCCTCATCCACGCGCCCGCATCACCATAATCTGGAAATGTTCATCGCCGCCCTTGAATGCGCGGGCGGGTGTTTTTTCTATCACTTTCATCACCCCTGCCGCCTCCAGAGCTTCGATCTTCGGGCCGAAGCCGCCTTCTTCCCAGATTTCCATATTGATGGAGGCTATGAAATGGCCGCCCGGGGCCAGGATACGGAAAATCTCGTCGAAGGCTTGTGCATTCACATGGCCTTCGGTGAAAGTGCCCGATGAAATGGCGGCATCGTAAGTGCCGGTCTCCAGCGCCAATGTTTTGGTCAGATCGGCTTCGACCAGCGCACCATAAAACCCCTTGGCGCGGGCCTGGGCGAGCATTTCGGGGGAAAAATCAAGGCCGTCAATCGCATTAAACCCGTGCCGGTTGAGTGCCAGTCCGGTAAGGCCTGTGCCACAGCCGATATCGAGCACCTGCGCCTTTCTGTCTTTGATAACGTGGGCAAAACACGCCGCTACATCACCCGGCAAGGTGTAGCCCAGGTCACCTTCAAGGTGCTGGTCATAGGATTCTGCCCAATCGCGATAGAGTTCGCGGGCATCATCTTTTTCGTTCAACTCGTATGCACGGACCAGAAGTTCATTCGGGGTTTTTCCGGCAATCTGGTTTTTGCTGTCTTTCGCCATGGACTGACCATAGCGTTTACGGCAGTTCGCGGGTAGAACCCTGATTGAGATTTTTTCGCCGGGGGCTTTCCACGCTTGAATCAGGTTTTGACCATTGTTGTGCCGGTCTTCGCGTTTGTAGTGCTGGGCTGGGTTGCCGCGCGAACCAAATTTCTCAACCGCGAGGTGGAAAGAGGCCTGGGTGCATTTGCGTTATGGGTCGCTATTCCCGCCCTGTTGTTCCGGCTCATGGCAACAACCGAGTTTCCCGATGAACCGGCATTCGGCTTGATGGTGGCATTTTTCGGGTCAGCCGGAACCGCGTGGCTGTTATCATCCCTGCTTGCCAAAGCACTGGGCCGCCCACCAGGCACATCTGCCTCATTCGCCATGGGGGGAACATTTGGCAATACAGTAATGATGGGTATTCCCCTGGCGCTCGGCACATTCGGCGATGCTGCTGTGTTTCCACTGGCCCTGGTCACGGCGATCCATGCGCCGGTGTTCTGGCTGCTCTCAACAGTGCAATATGAATGGGCAGGCACGAAACACGACATTCCATTTACAACCGTTTTGCGGGACATGGTCTTGGTGCTGGCGAAAAACCCGGTCGTTATGGCGATCATTGCCGGTACGCTTTGGCGACTTACGGGGTTTGGGCTGCACCCGCTGTTCGATGATGTGATCACCCAGGCTGGCCAAGCGGCCATACCTTGCGCCCTGTTTGCACTGGGCATGTCATTGGCGTCATATGGTTTAAAGGGTGAGTTGCGGGCGGCCCCTGCGCTGGCGATCATCAAATTGGTTGTTATGCCAGCAGTCGCATGGGTGATCGCCTATCATGTTTTTGACCTTCCCAACGCCTGGGCTGGAACCATTGTGTTGCTCGCCGCGGTCCCGACCGGGTTGAACGCTTATTTGTTTGCCTCAAAATATGAGTGCGGTGTCGCCTCGGTTTCCGGCGCTATTGTCCTGTCGACCCTGTTTTCCGTTTTCACCTTGTCAGTCGTCATTGCCTATTTTGGCGCGGTCTAGCTAAATCCCAGCTCTTCCCTGACCTGTTCTGCGCTAATGCCTGCCTCGCGCAGGGATTTGAGGCTACGGTCGCCTGCTGACTTCGACAGTTTGCGCCCTGTGTCATCATTGATCAGCTTGTGATGACAATAGACGGGTTCGGGCAATTCCAGCAGTACCTGCAGCACCCGGTGCACATGGGTGGCGTAGAATAAATCCTGCCCACGGGTCACATGGGTGACACCTTGCAGGGCATCGTCCACCACGACGGAAAGATTGTAGCTGGTTGGCGTATCTTTACGCACAATCACCACATCGCCCCAAAGCTCTGGCCGTACCTGAACCAAGCCGGTTTCACCCTGGGGGCCGGCAAGACTTTCCGTGAAGGTGGCGATACGTCCGTATTTATGCATGGCGAACTGGATGGCCAGCACATGATTGAGGCGCATGGCATGGTCGGTATTATCACCGCTTGTTTCCTTTCCCCGATAAAGGCCAGGATAGATCGGGCTGCCATCCGGGTCGCGCGGGTGATTTTCCTCATCAATTGCATTGCGAATTTCTGCCCGTGTCGCCGGACACGGATAAAGCACCCCTAACGCGTTCAGCCTTTCTGCCGCCGCGCGGTAATCATCAAAATGTTCAGACTGTCGACGCACTTCGCCGTCATAGCGCAACCCCAGCCAGTCAAGATCTTCCAAAATGCCGTCAACCAGTTCCTCACGCGAGCGCACCGTATCAATGTCTTCGATGCGCAATAGCATTTCTCCGCCTGCATGGCGGGCCGCTGCTTGGGTAAAGAGCGCTGAATAGGCATGACCAAGGTGCAGCCGCCCATTGGGGCTGGGGGCAAATCGGAATACGGGGCGCTTGTCAGCATGGGCCATAGAATGGCTATATGCCTCAGAGGAAGGGCGGTCAATTCGATGATGAAAACAATTGAAACTATTGCCGATCTGGAAGCGGGCATTTCAGATCTGATAGCAGACGCGCCGGAACTTTCTCCTATTGCCGCTGCAACCGGCACGCCGCCCCTGCGCCGCAATGCGCCCGGTTTTGCCGCACTATTGGAAATCATTGCCGGGCAACTTGTCTCAAGGGCAAGTGCGGCAGCCATTTGGATGCGCATGCAGGATAAACTCGCGCCCCTGACCCCAGACCATTTTCAATCGCTATCAGAGGCTGACTATCGGACGGCAGGCCTTTCTGGCCCGAAAATCCGCACCATTGAAGCGCTGACCTATGCGGTGATTTCCGGCGCGCTTGACCTTGATGGACTGGCCAGCCTGCCAGATGACGAGGTGCGTGAATTGCTGACGCGGGTAAAGGGCATAGGACCCTGGACGGCGGATATTTATCTATTAGGGTGCCTTGGACGCCGGGATGTGTGGCCTGCGGGCGACCTCGCGTTGCGTATCGCGGTAGCAGATATTGTCGGCCACGCCACACGGCCCAGCATTGAAGAAATGCATGAAATCGCTGAACCCTGGCGGCCACGACGCGCAGTGGCTGCCCGGCTTATCTGGGCTTGGTATGCATTGCAAAAAGACGGTTAAACCCCTTGTGGCAAATGGTTCCCGGTCTCGCCCTTTGGGTTTGTGAACGGTGGAAAGCTTTCCAAATCTTTGCTTTCACGATACTGGCCCAATGCCCAATGCACTGAGGGAAACGCCAGCTCTTTCCAAGGTATTTCCTCCCAGGCAAACAATCCGACTTCAATGCTTTCCGGACCGGGTGAGATATTCAGGTCACTGAGCCTCGCCCGGAATATCATTTGCACCTGGGAAATACGGGCGATGGAGTAAACCGCCAACAGGCAGTCAATTTCAATCTTCGCATTGGCCTCTTCCATGGCCTCGCGTGTTGCACCCGCTTCAACGGTTTCGTTCAGTTCCATATACCCGGCAGGCAAAGTCCAAAAGCCGGAGCGCGGCTCAATTGCGCGTTTGCACAGTAAAATTCGTCCATCTCCGGCTGCTGTGACAGAGCCTGCCACAAGCTTCGGGTTGGCATAACTGATAAAGCCACACGTGGTGCAGACATCAC
>CAJQND010000368.1 GCA_905479595.1 uncultured Hyphomicrobiales bacterium | reverse complement strand
TCCGCGATCTTGCACAAACACCCGATGCGGTTGAGATGTTATGGGATGTTTGCCAGATACCGGACTACCGCAATATTACCGGTGCGGAACATGCGCTTATCATTTCCCAGATATTCCGTCAGCTCACAAGCCCGCAAGGGGTCATTTCGTCAGAATGGTTTGCACGTCAATTATCGTATGCGGATCGCGCAGACGGTGATATAGACACTCTGGCAAATAGAATTGCTCATATCCGCACGTGGACTTTCCTTGCCCATCGAACCGAATGGCTAGAAGATGCAACGGGCTGGCAACAGCGGGCAATGGAGATCGAAAACAAACTGTCGGATGCTCTGCATGAGCGTTTGACGCAAAGATTTATTGACCGGCGCACCAGCGTTTTGATGAAGCGTTTGCGCGAGAAGGACGAACTGATGGCATCCGTGTCACCGGACGGAGATATACACGTAGAGGGTGAGTTTATCGGCGAACTGCGCGGCTTCCGCTTCCAGCCCGATGAAAGCTCAAGCGATGCGCAGGCGAAGGCCCTCAAGGCGGCGTCGATGAAAGTCATCGCCTCAGAGATCAGTGCGCGCGCTCAAGCCTGTGCGGCCGCTCCTGACAAAGAATTCGCATTAAAGCACCACGGCGTTATGGAATGGTTAGGCGTGCCTGTTGCCAGGCTTGAGGCGGGCAGCGAAATTCTCAAACCCCGCATAGCCCTCCTCGCCAATGATCAACTTTCCGGCCCGCCCCGTGATGCAGTGCAAGCGCGCCTTGAGCAGTTTATTGAAAACCATCTCTCTGAGGTTCTTGAGCCTCTGGTGCAGCTTATTAAGGCGGAAGATCTGGAAGGTCTGGCTCGGGGGCTGGCTTTCCGCCTAACAGAAAGCCTCGGTATTCTTACCCGCGAAGAAGTGGCCGAAGACGTGAAATCTCTTGATCAGCCCGCCCGCGCATCTTTGCGCCAGTATGGTGTGCGGTTTGGTGCGTTCCATATTTTCATGCCAGGCCTGCTTAAACCGGCCGCTGCAGAGCTAAAGCTCATATTGTGGGCGCTGTGGAATGGGCGTGACGGAAAGGTCAACATTGCCGAGCTTCCTGAACCTCCAGGTCAAGGGCTGACCTCAACGGTATTTGATAACACCACACCTCGCGGGTTCTATCAGGCGGTAGGGTATAGGGTGTGCGGCACCCGCGTGGTGCGCATTGATATGCTGGAGCGCCTGGCAGATGTGATCAGGCTGCGGATTTTCTGGAAACCAGCAAAAGATGGCGAAGAACGTCCTGAAGGTTCTGTAGAAGGCGGCGGCTTTACTGTAATTGCCGATATGATGTCCTTGGTGGGTTGCTCGGGCGAGGACATGGCGAGTATTCTGCGCGCCCTCGGGTATCGCATGGACCGGCGCAAGGTGGTGCAACCTCCTGCGCCAGTGCCTGCCAAACCTGAAGATGCTGCAGCAGAAGGCGCATTGCCTGAAAGCGCAGAAACTGAAAAAGCAGAAACCGCAGCAGTTGAAACCGTGCCAGCTGAAACCGCAGAAGTTGAAGCTGCGCCAACTGAAGCTGTGCCGGTTGAAGCTGAAGTGGTGGAATCCAGCGCTGCTGAAGCAGCAGATGAACCGAAATCGGAAGAGCCGGAATTTATCGAGGTGTGGCGCCCGTCTGGCCGTCAGAAAAAACCAGTTCGTGCCGTCCAGAAAAACCAGAAGAGTGATGGCCAGAAACGCCGGGGAAAACCTGGAGACAGGAAACGCCCGCAAAACGCGAAACCTGGAAATCAGGCCAGCGCCAAGCCAAGAAAACCTGAAATCAAACCGGAAGATTCACCTTTTGCTGCGCTGGGTGCCCTGAAAGACAAACTCAATGCTGCGCCTGACAAAAAGCGGAACAAAAAAGACGCTTCTGGTTCAGGGTAGGTATGGCGGCTGCTTCACCATCGCCTGGCCAGCGCATCGATAAATGGCTGTGGTTCGCCCGGATCATTAAATCCCGCACTCTTGCTGCAAAGTTTGTAACCTCAGGCAAAATTCGCCTTAACGCCACGCGCATTACCAAACCGAGTTATGTGGTTCAGGTTGGCGATACCTTGACATTCATGCGCAATGACCGGCTGCGGGTGGTTGAAATCGCCGATACTGGCACGCGTCGTGGCCCGGCCAGCGAGGCTCAGGCGCTTTATTTGGACCACAGCCCGCCATTACCGGAAAAAAACTCCACTTCCGGCGCTCATGGCAAGGTGGCCCCGCGTGATCCAGGTGCAGGCCGGCCTACCAAAAAGCAAAGGCGCGATATGGAAAAACTGATGGGCGAGTTCTGATCGACAGTTGGTCTGGGAAATAGTGACACAGGAGGATTGCGATTTTTCCGCACCTGGTTTAAGCGTTCGCGAAGGTTTTTACTAATTTGGCCCAGCCAGCCGTTCAGGCAATTCCGGAGTTTATCCCGTATGACCTACATCGTCGTTGAAAACTGCATTAAGTGCAAATATCTGGACTGTGTTGAAGTGTGCCCGGTTGATTGTTTTTACGAAGGTGAAAACATGCTGGTGATCCATCCAGACGAATGCATTGATTGCGGCGTGTGCGAACCTGAATGTCCTGCAGAAGCTATTAAGCCGGATACTGAGCCTGGGCTTGAGAAATGGCTGGAAGTGAATACCGAGTACGCGGAAAAATGGCCAAATATCACGCAATCGCGCGAAATTCCTGAAGAAAACAAGAAATTTGACGGCGAAGAAAACAAGTTTGATAAATACTTCTCCACTGAGCCCGGTGAGGGCGATTAACCAAACGGCGGGAATTTCCAGCCCTCCAGGGGCTGCCAATGCGCCACGGTCCTTTAAAAACACGTAAAAATGTGTTATAAGGTCTTATGAAGTCTCGATAAGTGTTTTTATGTCGCGAAAACCGGGTCCGCGATTTGTGGCTCGGATTTTTTGTGACCTAACCGGGATTTACTAAGCCGGCAGCGAGGGCTGCTATCATAAAGGTGCATGTTTAGGGGTTTCCCGCATGCACTTGAACATATTCGGAATTTGGAGAACAGCCGCTAATAAGTCCCCATCGGTTCTTTTTGTGAGAGAGGAACCCATACGTGAACTTTTGTGCCGAGCGGCTTGTAAGTCTCAAAACCCGAAGTTTAATTGGTGAGGTATCTGACAGTATGACTGCCAGCAAGAAAACAAGCGTAAAACACAAGTTTAAACCCAACGAATATATCGTCTATCCAGCCCATGGCGTCGGGCGCGTGGTTGAAGTCGAAACACAAGAGATTGCCGGCACCACGCTGGAGCTCTATGTGATCGATTTTGAAAAAGACAAAATGAAGCTGCGGGTTCCCCTGGTTAAGGTGGAAAGCGTTGGTATGCGCAAACTGTCTGAAAAAGACCTCATCGAAAAAGGCCTGAAGGTTCTAAATGGCAAAGCACGGGTAAAGCGCACCATGTGGTCGCGCCGCGCCCAGGAATATGAAGCGAAGATCAATTCAGGTGATTTGATTTCAATCGCTGAAGTTGTCCGTGATCTTTTCCGCTCAGACCGCCAGCCTGAACAGTCTTATTCAGAACGCCAGCTTTATGAACAAGCGCTGGACCGCATGGCGCGCGAAATTGCTGCTGTGCAGAAAACCGATGATGCGGCTGCCGTCGCTGAAATCGAAGCGGTGCTCGACAAAACGGCGATCCGTGTTGAAAAAGCAGCAGAAGATGCAGCTGCCGCTGCGGCTGCTGAGGACGACGAAGCCGCCGCGTAACGCGCTGCGCGCATACACTCATTCAAGCCCGGGTACCTGTAAATGGTGCCCGGGTTTTTTCATGGCTTTCGCAAGATTTTCAACTGCCCGGGACTGCGTACCTCTATCAGTGGTCCGTTACGGAGCATCACCCAACCACGCACCCGAACCTTTGCCCCGTCAAGGTCAATTGTGGGAATATCGCGATTGCGAATGGCAATGGTGAAGTCCTTGCGCCAATCTTTCCCGAAATTGAGATAAACAGTGCGCTTGGTTTCAGCCCTTGTCAGCACCTGGCCTTCAACAATCTGAAATGTGTTTTCCAGCCGGAACAATTCTCCGGGCGGTGCAGCCTTGCGAACCCGGTACGCAGGCTCTGCCCACAGGCCAAGCCCGGCGGTGCGCGCCTTTGTTTCATTGGCGCGTAAATCGTCAATGCACGGTGCCGCTTCGCCGGATATGCGGCCATGCCCTGCGGCCAACATGCTTTGCTGCAGCCATGCCGGTTCATTCCCCATGACATAGATATGTGCGGCGATGCGGTTATGGCGGTCCGGGTCTTGCGGGTGTGAAAATGTGACTTTTTTTCCATCCAGCAGTTTATGGAGAAACGAACTGGCGTCAGCTGCGGCGCGGCGGGCGGCGGCATCTTTCTCATTGCGCGGCAGCGGCGGGACCACCAGGGCGCGAACGCGCAATTTACGGCCATCTTCTAAATGGACCGTATGGTTCGCATCAACTTTTGAAACAGCCACCCAATTCTCATTGGGTGGCACACACTGATCAGTATTTCCCGCCGCCGGTCCACAGGCCAGCGCCGTCACCAGCACTACAAAAAGCTGGTTACAAAATGTTCTCATTGATCTGGATGCTTGGCGTAACATCGGTGAAATTGGGAATATCGCCCATCACTTCGGCGCCGGATTCAGCCACCGCACCTTGAAACGCCTGAAGGCTCTCAAAATTGAGAATGGCAATCACCTGATAGGGCGGTGGGGTCTGCGGGTCGGGGGTTGCTGCACCCTTGACCACGTTCAGCGAGTTCATGCCCGCCGCACCCCATTTTTCTTTTACCAACGGGCAATGGGTGCCGAGATAATAATCCATATCAAACTTGGACCCGGCATCATTTGGGTAAAATACGGTAACTGTTATTGTCATGGTTCTCTCCCAGTTATTGTTGGCCTAGAGCTTACGCTGCATCCACCAGCCCGGGCAAGCACCACACGCAAACCATTGCCTGATCGCTCGATGTGTACTATTCCGTTTGCTTCAATTTAAAGGTCCCGTAGCTCAGCAGGATAGAGCACCAGATTCCTAATCTGGGGGTCACTGGTTCGAATCCAGTCGGGATCACCAATGGTCTGAGGTCCATACCGATCACATAGGCAGCAGATTGTACCTCGGTCACGGAAATTTCACACTTCACTATAACCGTTTTAGCCGTTGCTGACGTGACCTGAGCACCTGCGAAGTACGTTCCGTCCGAAACCATGCGTCGAGACATGAGGTTTTGAGGATGGTGACACCCATCCAAGGCAGATGACCGGCTTCCAACGCGTTGGTGACTCCTGACCTGTGTTAGACTAAATACGACCTGACCAACCATGGAGGCCGGGATTGAAACATTTCTCTCTGCTTGATCTGTCGCCAATTCCC
>CAJQND010000367.1 GCA_905479595.1 uncultured Hyphomicrobiales bacterium | reverse complement strand
TGGAGTGAATATAGTGTCTCCCATTCCCGCCTGCATCTTATAAAAAATCGAACCTTTGTAGGTAAAGAGCATGCGAAAAATAGTCCGGAGGGCGGGGCCTGTGGCAAAGTTCGGCTTTGAAAATTCACCATCCTCGTAAGCAAATACAAAATCGTATAGACCGCGTAAAAGCGGATTTTGATTGATATCCGTCGTGACCTTCGTGGCTTTGTTGGCCGTCAGCCAAGTGGCAAAATCCTCATCAAGAGCATCGAAACCATTGGGGTCTTCCCAAATTTTGGCGCTAATCAAGCCGCGCATTATCGAAGCGCCCATATCCAGCACCAATAGTATTCTTCGTTCCTCCAGGTTATGCGACGATGTCCTGGTCAACTCCCGGGCCAGCCAAGTCTCGATATAGTCGAGGAGCTCCAGAATGAGCCTTATTTCAGTGTGGCCGTGTTGCTTGCCCTTTGCGCTTGCTTTTTTCAGTTTGTCGGCCAGCGTGGCGTAAAGTTGAGCCCCGAGCTCATAACCGGCCAGGCGAACACCAAACTCGCCCTTTTCGAAGGCACCTTTCAACCAGTGCCAAATGTCGTCGTGCTCATCGGTTGCTTTGACGGAATAAGCTGGTTTTGACTTGTGTGCGAATTCACTCAACCAGCCTGCTGTAAGCGTTACAAAATCCCATACGGATGGAAGTTCTCCGCCTTCACCGGGCAAGCTCCCGTTGGTGGGAAACTCAAACATCCAGGGTTGCCATTCGCCATCGAAATACTCGTCAACGCCGACAAAGTTGTGTGGCTTAAACGCGTCTTTCCAGGTTGCCAGCGGCGTGTCTTTTGGGCGATCAAGTTCGGCATATGCAGCTCGTATTATTTTGAATGCATTCTCGTAGAAACCAAGCCACACATGTAATCCGTGCTCTTCGATCGCGAAGGTTTCCGGGTGTCGACCACTGGCTCCTTTGCCACCAATACGCCACCCAAGTTGGTAAACGGTTATGCTCTCGAATTTATCTTTCCAGTTTGGATCGGATGTCAGCTCATAGGCAGTTGTCATAGAGCCCACCCCGCCTCCCAATATGGCCACTTTTTCCTTGCCTTTGTTGGTCATGATGTAATTTCCTGTACCACACTGCAGTTATCAATTTCAAAGTCGAATCTGGTCCAAAAAGAGATCTCAGAAGCTATCGGGCCGCTGGGCAGGCCCAGGTCAGCGCGAATCGGATGGCTTGCGAAATCATTGATGTCTATTTCATATCCATGGTGGAAAACATTGGCCCCATCAAGCTTGGTTACCCTGGACACCACTTCCTGCAAAGCCTGATAACAAGCGCGAGTAGGGTCAGCTCCATCGCGGAACTGTTTTAGGAAGGCCATGGGCATTTGCAGCTTCACTAAATCCTCAAACAGGTGTTCGGCCAGTCTAATGTCTTTTATGATGCTATCTTCAATTTTCAATGTGCTGATGATTTGCGTAGCGAACTCTGTGAGAGTGGAGAAACTCAAGGATTCGTGGGATTTGAGACTATCGTTCTGATTAACGCTAAACAGAAGCTCTCTTTTTCCTTCACACTTTGCAGTAAATTCCTCGACCACTACAGTTTCAACACTCAGGCTGTTCGGTGCTTCTGGTCCTTTCGGTATATCATGCCATCCGATTGTCTTGGGAAATCCATACAACTCGCGACCCATAGCCATGGCGTAGGACAAGTCTACAATCATGTAAGGATGAAACCAGAATAACTGCTCCCGTTTCCGATCAACCAGCGCAGTCCAAACCGCGGCTTCTTTTTCTGGGAACCATCCCATTGAATTGAAGGGTTCTGGCTTTGAGTACAGTGACTCTATGGTGTTAAATACAAATAGAACGTTGTCGGTGAGCGGCACAAACCTATCTGTCTCTCCCAGAGGGCCGTTCAGGAAGTGGTCACAGATATTCTTTTGCAGTGCGTCAGGGTCAGACTTGACCGCAAAGCCAAAAAACTCTACCCCTTCTGCAATGAATGGGGATGCATATACCTGCTCTCCTCCACGTTTGACGTATGGTGGTAACTGCTTACTCATATTGTTCTCCATTAATTATTTTCTGAGAGTAATTTTCTCGCGATTTCAAGGTCCGCTGTCTCAAGCCCCTCGTCGAAAGTATTGTAAAGCTCTGCCAGCGCGCTGTTTTCACTGTCAAGGCCGCGTAGAGTCAGTAAGCGATGCATACTGCTTGCGGCGCGCAGTTCCAAAGACCTTGCCCCCGCAGAACGTGCGATTTCAATGGCGCGCTCAAATAACTTTTGAGCGACGTCAGTTTCGCCAGCATCCCTCTGTAATACCAGCTCACCCTTGAGACGCCATAGATCGATCTCAGAAATCACCTCTTTGTTTTGCGCTGCGCTTGCAAAGCCAAGATCGAGCTCAGATTGAGCCAGGTCGTAATCTCCGGTGGAAATAAATGTTTCGGCAAGCAGGGCATGCCATAGTGGTTGAACTAAACCGCAGCCAATCGTCTGATGCATCTCAATGCCTTGCCGCATCTCCTCGATGCCTTCCTTTGTTGCACCGAGTTGTGCTCTTGCCCAGCCGCGTACCACGGTCGCCGCAGCAACCCAGAATGGGTAGGACTGTGCGGCAGAAAAGTTAAGACTTTCTTCGGCAGCGTTTTGGGCAGCAATGGGCTCACCACGAAACATATACACCAAAAAGCGAAATGCAAGCGCCCAGCCACGGGTAAAGGCATGATTTCTGTTTTCTGCCATTTCCCGGGCTAGATCAAGTGCTTCAACTGCTTTATCCGGAAAACCCAATTGCCACTGTGTATAGGAAAGATAACATTGCGACGCTACGCCAGGATCCTGACCGTATATAAGCGCGTTTGCAAAATGGCTTTCGGGATCGTAAATTTCATATGCTTTTTGCAAGTGCTGAAGAGCAGGTTCGAGCTCTGCGAGCCAGTATGAAGAGTTTCCCATGGCCCAGTGTGCTTCTACCAGCATGCTTGAATCACCCGTTGTTGTGCCTAGCGAAAGCATCTCTTTGGCAAGATTTTTCGATGATTCCAGCTCGCCGCGTACTAACGAATAAATCCATGATCCGGCTATAGCTGGAAATAATTGCGGTGCACCCCGGAATTTTTGACACAACTCTCGAGCTCTCGAATACTGATCTCCAACTTCCTCCGATGCAAATCCCGTAGTTGCGGCTAAAGCTGGACCCAGTGTGGCGCGTAAGGCCAGCTCTCGCTGCTCCCTATCTTCCAGGTCAATAAATTCGAGTTGATCTATACCTCGATCAAGATGTCCTATAGCCTCGAGATTGGCAGAGCGCATTAATGCAGCCTGGCCGGCAGACAACCAATAGTCAGCCGCGAGATCGAAGTCATGCGACTCGCTGTAGTGGTAAGCAAGCAATTCCGGTCGCGCTGCATCCCGCTCACTGTCACGAATAGCAGTTGCAACCTGGCGGTGTAGCTCTCTGCGGTGATGACGCAACAAAGTGTCATAAGCGGCATCTCTGATCAGCGCGTGCCGGAACTCGTAAAAATTGCCGTCTTCCTTCGCTCGCACCACAATTTTGGCATCAATAAGTGTGCTCAATGAGCTTGCAAGCTTAGCTGAGTTTAGTGGCGACACTGCTGACAACAGGTCGATGGAAAACGTTCGCCCTATGATAGACGCCAGCTGAGCCGTTTCCTTGACAAAGTTAAGCTTGTCCAGTCGAGCCATCAGTGCATCTCTGAGAGTCGCGGGAATATCGGCTTCGTCAATTACGGTATCTGTGGACGAATCCGTATTCAGTTCGAGTAAATTACGAGAAAGTTCTTCTAAATATAGTGGAACGCCATCGGTACGATCGATTAGTTTGGAAGTTAATTTGTCAGATAAGGCGTTATTGCCTGACAGACTGATGATCATCTCTCGGCAGTCCTGTTCACTCAGGGCTTCCAAAGAGAGTGTGGTCATTGTCGGGTTTGGTGACCAGGGCGAATCAAATTCTGGACGAAAGGTG
>CAJQND010000366.1 GCA_905479595.1 uncultured Hyphomicrobiales bacterium | reverse complement strand
GCCGGCATCCCGGTTGAAAGCCCGGCATGGGGCATGAACCAGTTGTGCGGTTCCGGTCTTCGCGCGGTGGCACTGGGCATGCAGCAGATAGCCAGTGGCGATGCCAATATCGTTGCCGCCGGCGGGCAGGAATCCATGAGCCAGGCACCCCATTGCCAGCATCTTCGCAATGGCGTGAAGATGGGTGACTACAAGATGATCGACACCATGATCAAGGACGGGTTGTGGGATGCCTTCAATGGCTATCACATGGGCACCACGGCCGAGAACGTGGCAAAGCAGTGGCAGATCACACGCGATCAGCAGGATGATTTTGCCGTGGCTTCACAGAACAAGGCGGAAGCAGCGCAGAAAGCCGGCAGGTTCACCGACGAAATCTGTCCGGTCACGATCACGACCCGCAAGGGCGATATCGTGGTTGACCAGGACGAATACATCAAGCACGGCACGACGAAAGAAACGGTTGGCAAATTGCGCCCGGCCTTTGACAAGGAAGGCTCCGTAACCGCAGCGAATGCTTCCGGCATCAATGATGGCGCTGCTGCTGTTGTTTTGATGAGCGCCGCAGAAGCTGAAAAGCGCGGCCTCACGCCGCTCGCCCGCATCGCATCATGGTCGACTTCAGGCGTCGATCCTGAAATCATGGGAACTGGCCCAATTCCAGCATCACGCAAAGCGCTCGAAAAGGCGGGCTGGGACATTGGTGATCTTGATTTGATCGAAGCCAATGAGGCATTTGCCGCCCAGGCGTGTGCGGTTAACAAAGACCTTGGATGGGATACAGACAAAGTGAACGTAAATGGCGGCGCGATCGCCATTGGCCATCCGATTGGCGCGTCAGGGTGCCGTGTACTGGTCACCTTGCTTCATGAAATGCAAAAGCGCGATGCAAAAAAAGGTCTCGCGACCTTGTGCATTGGCGGTGGTATGGGCGTTGCCCTGACCGTTGAGCGCGACTAATTCAACCAGGGGGAATTTAATATGTCGAGAGTTGCTCTAGTCACTGGCGGTACCCGTGGAATTGGCGCTGCCATTTCCACGGCTTTGAACGCTGCTGGGTATAAAGTTGCTGCAAGCTATGCAGGCAATGATGAAAAGGCCAATGCCTTTAAGGAAGAAACCGGCATTCCGGTCTACAAGTGGGATGTGTCTGATACTGAAGCGAGTGCCGCTGGCATTGCGAAGGTGGAAGCCGATCTCGGTCCCGTCGAAGTGCTGATCAACAATGCCGGTATTACCAAAGATGGCATGTTCCATAAAATGACTGCGGAGCAATGGCATGCGGTAATCAACACCAATCTCAATTCTCTGTTCAATATGTGCCGCCCGGTGATTGAAGGTATGCGTGCCGCCAATTTTGGCCGCATCATCAATATCTCTTCGGTCAATGGCCAGAAGGGTCAGATGGGGCAGTCAAACTATTCTGCAGCTAAGGCTGGTGATCTTGGCTTCACCAAGGCTCTGGCTCAGGAAAATGCCTTTAAAGGCATTACAGTCAACGCCATTTGTCCCGGTTATATCGGTACTGAAATGGTGCGTGCAGTGCCGCAAAATGTTCTTGAAAATAACATTCTGCCGCAAATTCCGGTTGGTCGCCTTGGCGAGCCTGAGGAAATCGCGCGCTGCGTTGTGTTCCTGGCATCAGATGATGCTGGCTTCATCACTGGTTCGACCTTGTCTGCCAATGGCGGCCAAGTAATGGACTAGAGCTGAAGCGCCCTATCAGTTATAACCCCCCGGTCGCGCAAAAATTTTTTGCACTTCCGGGGGTTTTTTATGGGCAAAACCGCAGCAACGGCAATTGGATTTATCGCCGTTTTGCTTTGGGCGCTTTTGGCGCTCTTTACAGCTGCCAGTGGTTCGGTGCCGCCTTTTCAACTTGCTGCGATGACATTTGCCCTGGCGACGTTAGTGGGGCTTGCAAGCTGGGTGTTTCGGCGCGGCGCATATAAGGCTTTGCGGCAGCCATGGCCCGTCTGGTTACTCGGTATTGCCGGGCTTTTTGGTTATCACTTTTTCTATTTTACAGCACTCAGAAACGCCCCACCGGTTGAGGCTGGATTGATTGCCTATCTGTGGCCATTGTTGATTGTTCTGTTCTCCGCTCTGCTGCCGGGTGAGCGCATTGGCTTGCATCATCTCGTGGGTGGTGCGCTTGGGCTCGCTGGCGCAGTGCTTATTGTTACTGGTGGAAACGGTTTCAGCTTCAAGGTTGAATATGGTTTTGGTTATGCAATGGCGGCAGTTTGTGCGCTTACGTGGTCCGGGTACTCGGTGTTATCGCGCCGGTTTGCTGATGTGCCGACAGATATTATTTCAGGGTTTTGTGCCGTTACCGCCGTTCTGTCGCTGGCCTGCCATCTGGCGTTGGAACAAACTGTTTGGCCGGGCAATGGCGTGGAATGGCTTGCAGTTCTAGGGCTTGGTCTGGGCCCGGCAGGGCTTGCTTTCTATGTCTGGGATTATGGGGTCAAGAACGGTGATATTCAGGTGCTTGGTGCTGCAAGTTACGCTGCACCGCTTCTATCTACGTTGATTTTAATCGCCACGGGTTTCGCGCCTTTTACATGGGTCATCGCCCTAGCCTGTGGGTTGATCACCTTAGGCGCAGTATTGGCGGCGAAGGATATGCTTTTTCAATAACTGCCTGGCTGCCAACTGGCTGGGGCCATTTCGAAACCTTCGAAATCAAATCCCGGTGACACGGTGCAGCCTACCAGTGTCCATGCGCCGAGGCTCTGGGCTGATTGCCAAGCATGGGGCGGTACAATCAATTGCGGGCGTTCGCCTTGTGCAAGGTCTGGCCCCAGCATGCGTGGTTCTGCAGACACGTCTTTGCTTGCTGCAATGTTCAGCTGCAAAGCTGCGCCCGCATACCAATGCCAGATCTCTGCAGCATCAACGCGATGCCAGGCAGAAACCTCGCCCTCGGCCAGCAGAAAGTAAATCGCGGTGCCGGAGGCGCGTTCACCAGGTTGGGCTTCTGCCCGCCAAGTTTCGCGGTAGTGCCCGCCTTCAGGGTGAGGTTCCAGGCCCAAGGAAGCAATTATGTCAGTAGCGCTGGGCGCTTGCGCCATCAAAAATTGTCTTTCGCCGTTCTGGTTTCAGCAAAGCGCGCCGCATTACCGGCACGCATAAACGGATTGGTGCGTAACTCCGCTCCAATTGTTGTCGGCACCGTCGCCTGCCCCTTTGCGCGAAGAGCCTCGATTTCTGCCGCGCGGACTTTTAAGTCCTGATTGTCTGGTTCTGCTGTTACTGCAAAATTGGCATTGGCTTGCGTATATTCATGGCCGCAATAAACTTGCGTGCCAGGTGGAAGTTTGGTGAGTTTTTCCATTGAACTCCACATTTGTTCCATGGTGCCTTCAAACACCCGCCCGCACCCTAGGGGAAACAATGTGTCGCCGGCAAAAAGTAACCCGTCATCAGCAAAATGATAAACAATATGCCCGAGGGTGTGGCCCGGGGTGGAGATGATCTGGGCTTTGTGACCGCCAAAATCATATGTGTCTCCATTGCTGAGGGAAACGTCAATTCCGGGAATTTTTGATTCCTCGTCCTTGGGTCCGGCGATTGTGCAACCGCTTGAAGCTTTCAGCGCATCATTTGCGCCTGTGTGATCGTGATGATGGTGCGTGTTGAGAATATGGGTCAGGGTCCAACCGGTTTTGGCAAGGGCGGTGCGGATTGCGGCTTCATCTGGCGCATCAATCGAGGCCGTTACGCCCGTTTCTGAATCGTGCAACAGAACCCCGTAATTATCCGACAAGCACGGAAACTGATAAATCTCAAATTTTGCCATAACGCTCCCTTTCAATTTGCTGTCGATTGATTGCACAGACTAACCGCACTGGTCTAGACTCATCGTTATGGATGTCGTCGATCTTAAACAGTTTTACGCGAGCCCGCTTGGTCAGGTGAGCCGGCGGATGATTGCGCATCGTATTCTGGCACATGTTGAGCCTGCACGGGGGCTCACGGTACTGGGTGTTGGCTATGCGACGCCTTATCTTGGCGCATGGCGGGAAAAAGCCGATAGAGTGTTGGCCTTCATGCCCGGCTGGCAGGGGGTGGCGCGTTGGCCAGACGATGCCGCCAATACCGCAGCCCTTGCCGATGAAACTGAACTGCCACTTCCTGATAGCTCAGTTGATCTCGCAATTGTGGTTCACGCTCTGGAGCTTACCGAACACAGAAGGCTTATGCTGCGTGAACTTTGGCGGGTGCTTACCCCTGAGGGCCGTTGTGTTTTCGTGGTGCCGAACCGGCGTGGAATGTGGGCGCGGGTTGATGCCACACCGTTTGGCCATGGCAGGCCATTTTCGCGACCTCAGTTAACCCAAATCCTCAAAGATGCGATGTTTACGCCAGGCGGGTGGGCCAATGCGCTTTATATGCCGCCGGTCAAACGCCGCTTTATCATGGGATCGGCACCGGCTTGGGAACGCATGGGTTTGGCATCCGGTGCAGGTTTTTCTGGTGTCATTATTGCCGATGCGCAAAAGCAGGTCTTTGCGGCTGTGCGCGGTAAACCCCAAAAACGGCTGGTTCCTGTTCTCGATCCCTCTCGGGTTCAGCGCACAAAACCTATTTCCTGAGCAGAAAAACCGCTTGTTCCGCCATGAGATTGGCAAAGCGTCCTGTGGCGCTGGCACCGAGTTTCGTCCCTCGGCTGTCGAGGGCAATTTGATCATCAATGGTTGCGCCAATTTCTTCAACCAGTGCCGAAAAATCGCGGATGGTGCAAAAATGGATGTTCGGCGTTTCATACCAGCTATAGGTCAGGTTTTCCGTTACAGGCATGCGCCCGCGAACACCAAGCGACCAGCGCACCCGCCAATGACCAAAGTTGGGAAATGAAACGATAGTGTGGCGCGAAATGCGCAAGAGTTGTTCCAGAACATGGCGCGGGTTCTGGGTGGCCTGAATGGTTTGGCTTAAAACGGCGTAGTCGAAAGCTGCATCTGGATAAATATCGAGATCACGATCAGCATCGCCCTGAACCACTGAAAGGCCGTTGGCGACACATTTGTTCACCCCTTCCTGGCTGAGCTCCACACCGCGCGCATCAACATTTTTCTGTTCCGCCAGGAGTTGCAACAGGCCGCCATCGCTACAGCCCACATCAAGCACCCGGGAATTAGGATCAATCATTCCGGCAATCAGCAGGTGGTCGGCGCGTTTGGTAATCATTGATGACATCATTAAGCCTCCAGCCCGCGCCGTCGCGCCGCAGAACGCAGGAAGCCTGTGATTGTATTGATCAGCTCGGGTACATCGAGCAAAAAGCTGTCATGGCCCTTATCGGTTTCGATCTCCACAAAACTTACGTTTGCTGCCACGGCATTCAGTGCCTTGACCAGGTCGCGGCTTTCTGCAGTGGGGAACAGCCAGTCAGAGGTAAATGACACGACGCAAAACCTTGTGCTCGTATCTTTGAACGCATTGGCAAGCACGCCGTCATATTCCAAGGCCAGGTCGAAATAATCCATGGCCCGGGTAAGGTAGAGATAGCTGTTTGCGTCAAACCGGTCGACAAAGGTGGAGCCTTGGTGGCGCAAGTAGCTTTCTATCTGGAAATCCGCATCAAAACCGAAGGTCAGGTTAGCCCGGTCCTGCAAATTGCGGCCAAATTTACGGTGTAGCGCCTGCTCGGAGAGATAGGTAACGTGCGCCGCCATGCGTGCCACGCTGAGGCCCTTGCGCGGCACCTTGCCGTCTTCATGGTATTTTCCGTGGTTCCAATCCGGGTCGGCCAGTACCGCCTGGCGGCCGACTTCGTGGAATGCGATGTTTTGGGCTGAATGACGTGCAGCGGTAGCAATGGGAATAGCTGCAAACACCTGTTCAGGATATTTTGCCGCCCAATCCAGTACCTGCATTCCGCCCATGGAACCGCCCATGACACAGAATAATTGTTCAATGCCAAGCCGTTCTACCAGCATTGCCTGCGCTCGCACCATGTCGCCAATGGTAATAACCGGCAGAGAGATACCGTATAACTTGCCGGTACCAGGATCTTCGGAGGTCGGCCCAGTCGACCCCATGCAGCCACCCATAACATTGACGCAAATCACAAAATATTTGTCCGTATCGACCGGTTTTCCAGGCCCGATCATCAGGCCCCACCACCCGGGCTTTCCGGTAAAAGGATGGTCTGAAGCGCAAAACTGGTCACCAGTCAGCGCATGGCAAACCAGGATGGCATTGGATTTGTCGGCATTCAGCTCACCATAGGTTTCATAAGCGACGCTAAAAGGTGCAAGGCTTTGCCCGCTATCCAGCTTCAGCGGGGTGCTCTCGTCAAAATGTGCATAGGAGCACGGCAGCGAGCGCACATCTGAAAGGACGGCGTCTTCAGCTGATTTTGCTTTACTTGGCTTTTTTGCTTTTGCAGACATTTTCAGCGATTACCCAAACAAACCCATTTATTGTGTTTTCCCTGCCGGGGCGATAGCTACGGACGCGGAGTGCACTGTGTCAATGTTTTCTTTGATTTCCGGGTGGCCATGCGTCTATGTATAGCGCCGTCCGAGTGGCGGAGAGCAAACCAATCATAAGATGCGCTCAGGAGACCTCATATGGCGAATACAAAGACCCCAGATCCTCAACCGGGCATTGATGCTATTGCTGCATATGTTCCTGGTCGCTCAAAAGCGCCGGGTTCAGGCAAGACCTATAAGCTGTCGTCAAATGAATCACCGCTTGGTGCCAGCCCCAAAGCCATTGCGGCATTCACAGACATTGCCGGGTGCCTTGAGCTCTACCCTGACGGCAGCTCTGGCGCGCTGCGTGAGGCAATTGGCGCGCACTATGGTCTAAACCCGGATCATATCGTCTGTGGTGCAGGTTCTGATGAAGTGCTCTCCCTGCTGGCCCAGGCATATCTCGGACCGGGTGATGAGGCGATTTATTGCCGCCACGGATTTCTGGTTTATGAGATTGCCATCCGCGCCAATGGTGCAATTCCGGTAGTGGCGGAAGAAACTGATCTGACCGCCGATGTGGACGCCATGTTGGCGCTGGTGTCTGAGCGCACGAAAATGGTTTTTCTCGCCAATCCGAATAATCCTACTGG
>CAJQND010000365.1 GCA_905479595.1 uncultured Hyphomicrobiales bacterium | reverse complement strand
CCCCAGCCACGATTCATCTCGTCATTGGCAACGGGTGATGCAGGGCCATTCTGGTGCAAACTTCATGCCGGTCGTCGCTTCCAATCGTATCGGTAAAGAGGCTGGGCGTTCAGGTACACAACTGGAGTTCTACGGTTCTTCCTTCATTACCGACGCAACAGGTGAAATTAAAGCCGAGGCTGACAAGAGCACTGAAACAGTGCTTACCAGCACAATCGACCTTGACGCATGTGCCGAGAGGCGGGCGGCATGGGGTATATTCCGTGATCGGCGACCTGACCTGTATGGTCCGATTGCCACATTGGACGGGAAACCCAGAGCCAACATGGGGTGAAGGTTCTCAACTATTTGGCGGGGGCGATGCCGGTTCGATGTTTGCGGCGGCGCAAAATTGAGCCAGTTCAATGGGAGAACGTTTTCCAAGTTTTTCAATGATATGCGAGCGATGGACCTTTACTGTTTTCTCTGCAATTCCCAAATGCCGCGATATGGTTTTGTTTGGCGCACCGGTGATGACATGGCGCAAAACCTCCAGTTCCCGCGGGGTGAGGCGGGCGATTTTCTCCAACGCGCTCTCGCGCTCGTGAACGGCGCTTCTGGACTGCAGGAACTGTTCAAAACAACGTTCAATCGCACTGAGTAAAACGGTCTCATCAACTGGTTTTTCGAGGAAGTCCGACGCCCCCAGGCGCATGGATTCAACAGACATCGGTATGTTCCCATGTCCTGTCAAAAAAATTATCGGCGGTGGAGATTGTTGTTGATGTAAGCGCTTTTGGACATCAGGACCGCTCAGCCCGGGTAACTGGACATCAAGCAATACGTACCCTGCCTGCTCAAGGTCTGCTTGCTCAAAAAAATCAGCTGCATTGGCAAAAACACAAGTCTGGTACCCATAGGTGCGAAGCAGCCGCTGCGTCGCGCGCGCCGTGGAGGCGTCATCCTCAACAATAAATACCTTCGGTTCAGGCTGGCTCATGCGCAACCCTTCTTGTCGGCATTTTTGCTGGTAGGCTGAATAGGAAGCATGCACCATCCTGTGAAGTTCTCTGCACGGCAAGGGAGCCGCCATGGGTTTCTGCAATCCTTTTGCTGATTCCCAATCCAACCCCAATGCCATCCTTTTTTGTCGTGAAGAACGGATCAAAGATTTTATCGATCTTGTCAGCTGGAATCCCGGGCCCGTTGTCTTCAACCAGGATCGATACCTCGTCACCTCGCCGTTCACTGATAATTTTTACCCGGCGTTCGCCGATTTCCAGTTCTCCCAGGGCACGCTTAGCATTGATCAGTAAATTCATGATGACCTGCTGGATTTCAACCTTGCCGGCAGTAATGTTGCCTACATCGCGAGCAAGTTCGGTGCTGACGCGCACGGTGCCGGCGTCAAATTCGCTGGAGAGCAAAGATATGACCTCCAAAATCGCTTCATTGACGTCAAATTGTTCTTTTTCGTTTTCGCCTCCGGTGAACAGCGCACGCATGCGATCAATTACGCTTGCAGCTCTTTTGTCGTCGAGGATGATATCCTCAACGATAGCCTTCACCTCTTCGGTGTCAGGTGGGTCAGCTGACATAAGCCGTCGTGCTGCCTGGGCGTTGCTGAGTATGGCAGCCAAAGGTTGATTGAGTTCATGAGCGATTGCGGACGCCAGCTCGCCAAGGATAATGGCATGGGTGAGGCGCTCCATTTCGCGCTGGGTGGACCGGAGTTTTTCTTCCAGCCCTATGCTTTGCGTAACGTCATCGCCAATTGCCAGCATGCCGTCACTGGCCCCCTGGGAATCCCGCAGTTCAACCGCTGACCAGTTTATCAGTCTGATAGCGCCGGTTGCGCTGCGTGTAGGGTATTGCAGGCGCGTGAACTTCTCACCAGGTGATGCCTGCGCCAAACGGCTTTCAAGGTCATGTCGAAGGCTTTCCGGCACAAGGCTGGACACCGGCTGGCCCGTCAGTTGGTCCATTTCATACCCCGTCAATTTCAAGGCAAACGGGTTCATAAAATTGATCTTGTTTCCAGAATCTATCCCCACAACGGCAAGGTTGATGTTCTCGAGTAGGTTTCTCCAACGCAATTCGCGAGTTTCAATTTCTCTCTGCGAGCGCGAAGCAACAAGTGCGCTGTCGACCAGGTCCAGACAGAGCGCAAACGAGATTGCACCGAAAGCAAAACTGATCATGTAGGGGGTTTTGACAAGGCCTGCATCAACCAGAGGTGTGTGAATGCCGCCAATTATAATGAAGGCAAGGATCGAGCCGCCAACGACAATCGCACGCTTGCGCGCACCTTTGCGGAATGCGGCAATTGTCGCGTGGCTAACGTAAACCAGTATAAGAAGGCTGGCGAAATCAACAATGGACTTATAGGGTTGGTTCTCTGTCCCTACAGGAAGGCTGTAGGGCTCTCCCCATAATGTTTTGTTTTTGGTAATGGCGCTAATTTCACTAAAGGTGAGGTTTCCGGGAAGGAAAATGTTGACCAGCAACCCACCTCCCCAAATTGCGGTTATCAAGATAGCCAGCCATCGCATGCCAGTGCGCAGCCGTATATGAACGAACCAGACCATGGGTA
Organism: uncultured Hyphomicrobiales bacterium; assembly: GCA_905479595.1. Taxonomy (GTDB): domain Bacteria; phylum Pseudomonadota; class Alphaproteobacteria; order Rhizobiales; family CAJQND01; genus CAJQND01. The sequence continues at coordinate 1,726 of CAJQND010000365.1, read as the reverse complement.
TCAGGATTGTAACGATTGCTATGTTCAACCAGAATAGCAAAGTTTGATAAACGTCCACGTCTGAGGTTCTCATGGCGATGAGTTCCAGAGCCGCGACGGCTGCTGCGCCAGCTGCCATGATGGCCGACAGGGCATAGGTAAGCTGGGAACGGTCATGCAACCAGACCATTCCCTGGACAAGCGAAAGCAACACACACACCGCAGTTAGCATTGACCACATGACGACCAATAGAGGTAGTGAGTTCATTCCCAGTTCCAGATTTCTACAAAATTCAAATCGGTTTTAATTTTGTTCTATCGAAGTATTTACCATTATTTTGTTCCTATAAAGTCAGTTTAAACGCGTTGTTTCGATTTTTAATCTGTAGGCACTCAGTCCAATATCGCTTTTTTTCTTTGAAAACTAAAATTCAGAAAATTACTTGATTGAAAATGACATGCCCGGGTGGCCGACAACAATTTATGTGGTGGACAACGAAACAACGGTGCGCACCGCGTTTTCGCGCCTCTTGCGGTCGGCAGGTTTCGATGTTGTGCCGTTTTGTTCGGCGGTAAAATTTTTTGAACAATCAACCATCGATCCAGACGGATGTATTCTTACAGACATTCATATGCCGGAGATGAGTGGGCTGGAAATACCGGCGCACCTGAAACTTCACGGCTTGAGCATTCCTGTCATCATGATAACTGCGGTAGTTGATGAAGCGATATTATTGCGGGCAGAAAAACTCTCGGAACGGGTTTTGCAAAAGCCGGTAGACGAAAAAGACCTCATCGCTGCCATCGCCTCATTGGCAAAATGCCGGGTGTCGCACTAACAATCGCGAGTACTAAAAGTAAAAACCCATAATTTCTTGAAAAAATTGCCAATTATACTTGCTGTTGCTTTTAATTTATTTCCGTAGAGAATGTGAGCGTGAAGTTTTCATAGATTTGTGGTGTTGGTGATGAAATTTTTGTTGACGGTGTTTCTTTTGATTGCTGGCATTGGTGCTGCAAGTGCTGATGAGATTGCTGCCCATTGGTCATATGATGGCGATGATGGTCCGCCGCGTTGGGCGGAGATTTCAAAAGACTATGCCGCATGTAAGCTCGGCAAAGCGCAGTCGCCAATTGATATTGTACCGAACATGTCAGTTAGCGCGACGTTGCCAACTCTGGAGGTTAACTGGAAACCCTTTGAGCCAGAGATCGTAAGTTCCGGATTTGAGCCAAAAATTGTTGATAACGGCCACACAGTGCAAGTGAACGCCAAAGGCGCCGGTGTTGTCATGCTTGACGGGGTTTCATATGAGCTGCTGCAATTTCATTTCCATCACCAGTCAGAACATACGATTGATGGAAAACATTTCCCTATGGAAGTGCATTTTGTTCACAAGTCGAAAGAGGGAAATTTGCTGGTAATTGGTGTTTTTCTGACAGAAGGAGCTGAAAACACAACTAAAAATCTGATCATTGAGAATATGCCTCCCAAGCTGGGCAGTGCCAGCCTGAAGATTTCAATCAACCCCGCCGATCTGCTGCCAAAAGATAAGAAAAAGTTCATTCGCTATGCTGGTTCCCTCACAACCCCGCCATGCAGTGAGATCGTTTTGTGGCATGTTTTTCTGGATCCGATTTCCACAACGCGCGCACAAATTGATGCATTTGCGAAGCTGTATCCCAACAATTTTCGCCCGGCCCAATCGCTCAACCGCCGGTTCGTCCTGTCTTCCGGGGTGAACTA
>CAJQND010000364.1 GCA_905479595.1 uncultured Hyphomicrobiales bacterium | reverse complement strand
CGAAAAAGTAATGGCGTTTCTTGAAGCAGGAGCAGAAAACCGCCAGAGCGTTCTTGATAATCTTGCCGCGCTTGTTGAAGGCAGCGAAACAGGTCTTGAAGGTGTTGGGGAACTTGCTGGCATGGCGGCTCTTTTTGAAGCTGCAGGTTATGGCACCGACCGCATTGTAATCGACCCCGCTGTGGTGCGTGGTCTTGGCTATTATACCGGCCCTGTCTTTGAAGCAGAACTGACCTTTCAGGCCGAGAACGATGAGGGTGAAACCGCCCGGTTTGGTTCGGTTGGAGGCGGGGGACGCTATGATGATCTGGTGGCTCGGTTTAAAGGCATTGAAGTGCCTGCGACCGGGTTTTCCATCGGTGTATCCCGGTTGATGACCGCTCTCGATCATCTTGGCAAACTTGAAGGCGCTAATGTTCTGGCACCGGTGATTGTGCTGGTGATGGACCACGACCGGCAGGCTGACTACATGGCCATGGTGCAGGCCCTGCGCGGGGAAGGTATCCGCGCGGAAATGTATCTGGGTACTTCGGGCATGCGCGCGCAAATGAAATATGCCGACAAGAGAATGTCACCTTGCGTGGTTATTCAAGGTGAGGATGAACGCGCTGCAGGTGAAGTGCAGATCAAGGATTTGATTGAAGGTTCGAAATTATCAGGCGAGATTGCTGATAACCAGACCTGGCGGGAAGGCCGCCCGGCGCAGTTTTCTGTGGCCGAAGCCGAGTTCGTTGAGGCTGTTCGCTCCGTTTTGGCGCGCTATCAGGATTAGAAGCATTGCCGAGTAAACCTCCACAATTGCGGACTGCCCTGGATGCCCAGGACGCCATTCTTGCTGGCGTTTTCGAAAATGCTGGTTTCAATTACATCGCCCCGGACATCTTACAGCCCGCAGATGTGTTTCTTGACCGTTCCGGTGAAGACCTGCGCACCCGCACATACGTTTTTACAGACCCGGATGGCCATGAGCTCTGTCTGCGGCCTGATATCACGATCCCTGTGTGCCGGCATTATCTTGAATATGGCCCGGCGTTTCGCGAAGAAACGCGTTATTGTTATGCAGGGCCTGTATTCCGGTTTCAGCCAGGTGGTGATTTAGCGGCCAAACCGCGTGAGTTTGAACAGACCGGGATTGAATATTTTGGTGCCAAAGACCGCGAACACGCGGAAGCGGAAACCCTTGCCCTGGCGATGGAGGCGATGGATGCCGTCGGACTTACCGGATACAGCGTGCAGCTTGGCGATCTCGGCTTGTTTGATGCCCTGTTGGCAGGCATTGAGATGCCCCAGCGCTGGCGTTCTCGCCTGCACCACCAGTTCTGGCGGCCCGAAGCATTTCGCGCCCTGTTGGCGGGGTTAACGTCAAATGGCCATGCCGAACAACGCTATGCCGCTCAATTGACCGGCACAGACGAGGCCGAGGCAGCGCGTCTCGTTGAGCGGATTTTGGATGAAAAATCGCTTCCTCTGGTGCCTGGCCGCAGCATTGAAGACATTGCCTTGCGGTTGCACGAGAAAGCAGCCGACAGGGTGGAGCCGCCTTTGGCGCAAGAAGCGGCAAAACTCATCGAAGATTATTTGGCGATCTCTGGAAATCCGCTTGACGCACTGGACCAGGTCGCGGCACTCAATGCGCCCGGCCCGGCGATATCGCGCGCCTGTGAGGCGCTGGCCAAACGCTGCGTTTTGCTGTCAGGGCTTGGTGTTGATCCATCTTCTTTGACGTTTTCAGCCGAGTTTGGTCGCAATCTTGAGTATTACACCGGCCATGTGTTCCAAATCGAAGTGCCGTATAAAACCCGCACGAAGCAGGTTGTTGGCGGCGGGCGTTACGACAATTTGCTATCAGATATTGGTGCACCGCAGCCAGTGCCTGCGGTTGGATTTGCCATCCATTCTGAACGTCTGGCAGGGGTAATCTGATGGCCGATGCATTGAAAATTGCCATCCCCTCTAAAGGCCGGCTTATGGAAAAGTCAGAAAATCTGTTGGCTAAAGCGGGATTTGGTATTGAGCGCAGCGGTGACGCGCGAGGTTATATGGGGCGTCTTACCGGCATCGAGAACGTGGATGTGGCGTTTCTATCTGCCTCTGAAATCGCCGGAAAATTGCGCGATGGATCGGTGGATGCTGGCGTTACCGGCGAAGATTTACTGTGGGAAAACATTCCCGACCTCGATCGCCGCATTACGATTGCTGTACGGCTTGGCTTTGGCCACGCAGATGTGGTGGTGGCGGTGCCGGAAAGCTGGCTCGATGTGGATAGTATGGCCGATCTCGATGAGGTGTCCGTGGCCTATCATGCCAGCCATAACCGGCGCCTGCGTGTCGCAACGAAATATTTCAATATCACCCGGGAGTTCTTTGCCAGAAAAGGTGTTACCGGGTACCGGATCGTTGAAAGCCTGGGTGCGACCGAAGGCGCTCCTGCGGCAGGCACTGCGCAAATGATTGTCGACATCACGTCATCGGGATCAACTTTGCGCGCAAATCATTTGAAAATTCTCGATGATGGTGTGATTTTGAAGTCGCAGGCCTGTCTGGCGGTAAATCCGGTGGAGGGCGAAAAGAAACGCGCGACGGACCAGATCATTGCCGCATTGGACAAACTCGTTTGATAAAGGGTTGAGCTATAGGCTTCTGCCCATTCTGTTTGTCTTGCTCTTCGCCATTCCCGTCATTCCAGCCAATGGCGCAAATTTTTCCCAGCGACCGGGTTTTGCGCAATGGTATGCGAACAACCCGCCATCTGACGAATTGCCATCGGTTTCTGATCAGGTTTTGCTGAAAAAACACCGACCGAGAGTGTATTTGCCGGTGGGCCATGATGGATTGACAGGATTTTACCAAGACTATGTGTCGGGCGGTGTTTTGCGCGATGGTAAGGGCGAGGTGGTTTCGCGCAATGTAACCCGCGCAGTTTTGAACGCTCATAAATCCGACCCCGAAGCTGTGTTCACACCTGCGCCTTTTACCCCACCTGAGGACCCAAGAGTGTTTGGCCGCATTGTCCGTGAACAGGTCACCTGGCAAGGCGAGGCGAGGGAGCTTACATTCCTCACATACCATCTGGTGTTCGCCCGCTCTGGCCTGCCGGGTGGGTTGCTGGGCTGGCAAAAGCTCGCCTTGGGACTGATTGGTGATCTCAAGGATTGGCACCAGCTTGACCATTATACCGCCGCGACGCTGGTTCTCGACGCGCAGGAAAACCCTTTTGCACTTGTCTTGCAGCAGCATAATTATCAACGCACATATTTGTTGGGCGAAATAGCTGCCCTGCCTGAAGATGGACGGGTCGAGATCGATGTGGCTATCGGTTCAAATGAACTTTTCCCCCATGCCGCCGGGCGGCGAAACCATCGTGCCGTGCCATTTATGACCCCGGTCAATTTTCGCTACATGATTGGCACAGGCGGGCGGCCTTACTTGACGGCCGATGATGTCACAGAGCCCGCGAACGAAGCGGAATACACCCTTGGCTTTCTGCCGCCCACAGATGCTTTCTATACGTTCCAGGGCTCGCTGGGTGCGTTGCGGTTGTTGCCGGGCAGGGATGGTCCCCCGGGGGCGGATTATAATACCTTGCCTGAGCTAAAACCGCTGACACTGCAAATGCTGTCAGGTTACTGGCGTGAAAAAAACCCTGGCGATATCCGCCGCCTGGAGCGCGCGCTTAGAACGCAACAATACTGGCTCGCCCACGCCAAAGGCCAGGCGGATGTATTCTTTTCCAACGCAGCATGCGCCAAACGCTGGGGTGAAAACTGCGCGTTTGACTAAACGGTAAACACCAGCGGTTCAGCCGCCTTCCATTTTCTCATACATTTTTGGCCGCCAATCTTGATCTTTCAGATTGTATTTCTGCATGTGTCCATCCAGCATCTGGTCTTGTGCTCTGAACCCAGGCTCCCAGCGGCCTGCGTCGATAAAAGTAGTGGTTGGATTTGGGCGACCATTTTCTGGTGGTAGTTGTTTGGCGGTACCGGGAACCGACCATGCCTCGTCAGTGCTCTGTGCCATTCGCTCCGTTATCTTATCTTTGGTTATGTTCCAAACCATCATGTCAGTAGCCATTGAAAGCGGGCCGCTATAGGTTTCTCGAATGCCTTCATAAATGCCGTAGCGGGTGCCCTCTTCATTGAAGAAGTGGAATGCAACCGCGTGGCGCGGTTGGACGGAACTCATGACCTTGCCGAAGGCTTGTGGGGAAGTGTGAAATTCGCAGCAGGTGCGCCATGCCAGTTGTGGCGGCTGATTGCAGAAATCGACGAGTTGTTGGGGTGTTTGAAACGCCTCATGAATTACCAGATCCGCATTCTTAGCATATTCAACAAACCATTTATTTGGAACAGTATCGCCGCTGAAAACCACTTTCATACCGGCATATTCCAATGAATAGCTGACCGGCCCATCGCCAGCATGAATTGCTGGAAATGAACGGATCGTTACACCGTTCTCTTCATAAACAATCTGGTTGGGAATTTTATAGTCGAACTCATTGGTTTCGACTTTACCGGGGATGGGGGTGATTTTGTATTCGCGGGTCACTTTGTCCCAGTTCACGAACTGTAGAAAGGAATCCATGGCATATTTGGTGCCCATTTCAGGTGTGGTGCCACTTGGGCCCCAAACCCGAAGTGCATTGGGCCTGCCGGCTGTCCATCCTCCTGCCCAGAGACCAAGTATATCACCCATATGATCTGTATAAAGATGGCTGAGAAATACTTTATCAAGATACTCATAAGGGATCATCATTGCGGCGAGGTTCGCCATTGATCCAGTGCCTATGTCAAAAAGGAATTTGTCACCGTTTCCGGGTTCGATAAGAAAGCAGGTGGCAGCTTGGCTTCTTCGCGCTGCCGGAAGCCCAGTCCCGCAAGCGGTTACACGGATTTCCTCTTTGGCCAGCGCTTCGGTCCCTGGATAGTAGACGTAGCGGTCCGGGACGCTTGCCGTAGGTGATGTAACAACCCCGCCAGCGGCTTGTGCGTTAGAAATAATCGGTTTGCTGGAGTGACCAAACTGCCATCCTGCAGCAAACACGGCTGCGATGGTGCTAGTAATAATCGCAGTTGATAGGATGCGATGCTTCATAATTTCTCCCGTTGGTCATTTTGAGCTGCACTTATCTATAGTAACGATAAGTAACTCGGTATGTGAATGAGGAGAATTATTTAAATACCAGGAAGAATAAAAAACGCGGATGGCTCGAAAAGATGGTGGGAACAAAAACCCAGGGTTGCTGGTGTCCAAATGATAATTGATCGCCTTAGTGGCACGTTGCTCTAGACACGAAAAAACCGCCCTGAGTTTCCTCAGAGCGGCTTCAATTTTTCAGAAATGATCCTGAGCGGTGTAAGGGAAACCCTTACATCATGCCGCCCATACCACCCATGCCGCCCATGCCACCCATGTCAGGCATTGCAGGCGCGCCGCCTGAATCCTTCGCAGGTGCATCAGCAACCATAGCTTCGGTTGTGATCAGCAGGCCAGCAACAGAAGCTGCGTCCTGGAGAGCAGTACGCACGACCTTAGTTGGGTCGATAATACCGGCAGTCACCAGGTCAACATAGGTTTCGTTCTGTGCGTCAAAGCCGAAATTACCAGATTTTTCTTCAACCCGGTTAACGACGATGGAGCCTTCAACGCCCGCATTTTCAGCGATCTGGCGGATAGGAGATTCCAAAGCCTTGAACACGATCTTGATGCCAGCCTGGATGTCAGGATTTTCGGATGACAATTTGGCAACGGCCTTTTTGGCGCGCAGCAGAGCTGTGCCACCACCAGGCACGATGCCTTCTTCAACCGCAGCACGGGTCGCGTTCAGAGCATCATCAACACGGTCTTTGCGCTCTTTCACTTCGATTTCCGTAGAACCGCCAACTTTCAGAACAGCAACACCGCCAGCAAGCTTGGCAAGACGTTCCTGAAGTTTTTCGCGGTCGTAGTCAGAAGTGGTTTCTTCGATCTGCGCACGGATCTGAGCAACGCGGCCGACAATGTCTTTCTTCTTGCCAGCGCCATCAACAACAGTGGTATCGTCTTTGCCGATACGTACGCGCTTGGCAGTGCCGAGCATGTCGATGGAAACGTTTTCCAGTTTGATGCCGAGATCATCTGAAATCACCTGGCCACCGGTCAGGATTGCGAGGTCTTCAAGCATTGCCTTGCGGCGATCGCCGAAGCCAGGTGCTTTAACAGCAGCAACCTTAAGGCCGCCACGCAGTTTGTTGACCACGAGGGTGGCAAGTGCTTCGCCTTCAACATCTTCAGCGATGATGAGCAGCGGGCGTGATGCCTGAACAACAGATTCAAGGATCGGCAGGATAGCCTGCAGATTGCCAAGCTTCTTTTCGTGCAGAAGAATGTAAGGATCTTCCAGCTCGGTGATCATCTTGTCCGCATTTGTGATGAAATACGGGGACAGATAACCGCGGTCAAACTGCATGCCTTCAACAACATCAAGCTCGGTTTCAGCGGTCTTGGCTTCTTCAACCGTGATGACGCCTTCAGTGCCGACTTTCTGCATTGCGTGTGCAATCATTTCGCCGATTTCGACTTCACCGTTTGAAGAAATGGTGCCGACCTGTGCAACTTCGTCAGAAGACTGTATCTTCTTTGAACGCTTCTGCAGGTCGTCGAGAGCAGTTTTGACAGCGAGGTCAACACCGCGCTTGAGGTCCATCGGGTTCATGCCCGAAGTGACATACTTGTTGCCTTCACGAACGATTGCCTGAGCCAGAACCGTAGCGGTTGTGGTGCCGTCGCCGGCGACGTCGTTGGTTTTTGAAGCAACTTCACGCACCATCTGTGCGCCCATGTTTTCGAACTTATCTTCAAGTTCGATTTCTTTAGCAACGGTTACGCCGTCTTTCGTTGTGCGCGGAGCGCCAAACGATTTGTCGATCACAACGTTGCGGCCTTTCGGGCCCAGGGTCACCTTGACCGCATTGGCCAGGATGTCGACGCCGCGCATCATGCGATCACGGGCGTCTCCAGAAAAACGTACTTCCTTGGCAGCCATGTTTTCAGCCTTCTCTATACTAGATTTTTAAACGTGCGAGGGATTTCAGACCCACATACAAAAACAGCGCGAAACCGCGCTTGCCTGTTGTATGCCTTAGCCTTCGATCACACCCATGATGTCGGATTCTTTCATGATCAACAGCTCTTCGCCGTTCATCTTGACTTCGGTGCCGGACCATTTGCCGAACAGCACTTTGTCGCCAGCTTTGACGTCGAGTGCGGTTACAGCGCCGTCTTCGGCTTTGTTGCCCGTGCCCACGGAAACGATCTGGCCCTGCATGGGCTTTTCCTGAGCGGTTTCGGGGATAATGATGCCACCGGCAGTCTTTGTATCTTCTTCAACCCGGCGTACTAGGACGCGGTCGTGTAGAGGACGAAATTTCATCTCTCTTTTACTCCTCAAACATTTGTAGCGGTTTGATTTCCAGTTTTTCCTCAGATGAACCGACGCTTTGCGCCAGCCTCACCCCGAATTGCCTGTTAGCACTCCGTAACGATGAGTGCTAATTGCAGCGCGTGACATAGGAATGACAGCGGAAATTGTCAAGGCCGGGATCAAACTTTGTATCGTTCGAGTACTTCCAGATCAGGATCAAATCCCAACCCCGGACCCTCTGGGATTTGGATTTTACCTGCCTCTGGCTCAGGCAAACTCTGGTAAATTGAGGCCTGCCGCTCAATCATGAGGTACTCAAAAATCGTCGGATTGGGGCTTGCAGCCATCATTTGCAGAGTGGCCAGATAGCCTGGCCCGAAATAGGGTGAATGGGCAACCAGGGTCACATTGGCTTCAGTGCACAAGGTTTCAATGTCGCGGTATTCGCTAATGCCGCCAACCTTGGTGATGCTTGGTTGCACGATATCGGCGGCTTGTTCTTCGATCATGTGGCGGAATTGCCAGTGGGTGCAGGCGTTTTCACCCGTGGCGATTAATGGGCCCTGGCCGCGCAGAGAACGCAATGTCTTGAAATCCTCTGGCGGGAAAATAGGTTCTTCCAGCCAGTGGAGATCGATTTCGCGCAACAGTTCCATTGTCTCTTGCGTGTGGCTCAGGGACCAGTTGCAGTTAACATCATCGGTGATTTTGATATCTGGCCCGACTGCCGCACGGCAGGCGATGAGTTCAGGGGTGGTGATTTCGTGCAGCTTGATGGTCTGATAACCTTGCTCCACCGCGTCGGTGGAAAGCCTTGCAATCAAATCTGCATCTCCGTAGCGCACAAAGCTGGCATAGGCCTCAACTTCATCGCATTTGCGCCCGCCCAGCAATGTGGCAATCGAACAATTTTCTGATTTTGCCTTGATGTCCCAAAGAGCCATATCCACAGCAGACAGGGCAAACGTGGTAATGCCGTAGCGACCGATAATATGGGTTTTTTGCTGAAGATCGCGGCGTATGCCTTCGATATCCAAAGGATTACACCCTTCCAGAAGGGGCAAAAAAGAGCGCCGCAGGACGGCCTCTACACTTTCTGCGCAAAAATAGGCAAATGCCTCACCCCATCCAGTTAATCCGCACTCGGTAGTGATTTTGAGAAGAACAAAGTCCAGCTCATTCCAGGTGGTTGGAAACAACCCTTCGCCTTTACCCCCGTCGGAAAATGGAATTTTCAGGCGGATAATATCCACTTTGGCGATCTGCATGGTGTTGCCTCCAGTGTTTGGCGAAAGAAAGGTTGTAATATAGGTGCACAATGTGCACTTTTTGTTAAGTTAGTATTGATCTCACCGATTCATATGCTATCGGATTTTGACGATAATGACAGGGCAAGAGGAATAGCGTTCAAAATGACTGCACAGCAATTGCGGGCATGGCGCAAAGCGCGCGGCTTGAAACAGAAAGAGCTTGCCGAACTGCTCGGCTTGAAAAAACGTATTATTCAGTATTATGAAAAAGGTGAGCGCGACGGACGGCCGCTCAAGGTGCCCCAATATGTGCGCCTGGCCTGCTGGGCCCTGCATGACGGAATTGTCGATTTTGACGGTCAAAAGGTGACCAAAGGCTAACTCTTAAGTTCCAAGCTGGCCACGCACCCATTCGTGGAACATGTGCACGTAATATTCTTCTGGCATGAGCACACCGGTGTCATGGCGCTCGCAATGCAGACCTTGCTGGTTCATTTCACAGGCGTCTGCATCCTGATCGAGAACGAGAGTTGCAAAGTCAGTGATATTGGCCATGTCGAAATTGGGGTCTTCCAGGGAAGCTGCCGGGAATAGCCATTCGGAATGCAACTCCGTCAACTCCGGCCCGATGGGCAGCACGCGCACGACGCGCACATAATCCACATGGCCAACCACAAACACAGATGGCAGATTGGTGACATAGGTCTGCCCGGCCTTTTGTTCCTTTGGTGTCAGCGCATCAAATCGCGCACCATGCACCTCGCCGTCCATTGACCAGGTTTGCGCATTTAGGCGCAATCCACCCTTGAATTTGGGGTCAGAGTCACCAGCGTGATCGGCCCAGTTGGGATCATCACCTTCAGCAATAATGGAGCGGCCATAAATCGGCACAAGAGCGCTCAGCTCAGGGTGCAGATTGGGACAATGCAGGCATTCTGAAAAGTTTTCCCAAAATACCTTCCAGTTACAGGCGACGGTTTTCTGATACACGTGCCCGCTGACCAGATCATCCAGCGGCCAGTTTGCAAGCCCGGCATTGTCGCGCTCAAATGTGCCTTCGAAATCTATCGCGTCGGTGCCAGCGAGGTTGATGAATACAAAGCCTCCCCATTCGGCAAGGGCAATGTCATAAAGCGGGTAATCGCTTAATTTAAATCCATCGGGCATGGCCAAAGATGGTGTGCGCACAAGTTCACCGGCCGTCGAATAGGCCCAGTTATGATAGGGGCAGGTGATAAGCTTGGACTTTAACCGGCCTTCATCACTGGTGCATAAAACCGAGCCGCGATGGCGGCAGGTGTTATGATAGGCGCGCAATTCGCCATTTTCATCGCGCAGTAACAGCACTTTCTGGGTGCCAATTGTGAACGTGCGGTATGAAAGCGGGCGCTCAAGGGAGCTGGCGCGGCACAGGTAAATCCAGTTTTTATACCAGATCGCGCCAAGCTCTTTTGCGTAATGGTCTGGATCAACATAATGGCTGCCCGGCAAAGTCGGTTCAGCGTTGGTTAAGCCGTTATACCCAGCGATTTTTTCTGCTTTTATGTTCATGTTGAAAAGCTAGCCGAAATTTCCGTTTACTTCAAAGCAGATTTGCCACTTGACCGCATCCTTGCGGCCCGATAGTCCGGCGGGCATGTTGAACAAAACAATTTCTCTATGCACAGCTTCTGATCTGGCCGGACGCTACGATGGTTGGCTCTGCGATGTCTGGGGCGTCGTTCACAACGGGGTCGCTGCCTATCCCGACGCCGTCGATGCGTTGCAGCGATATCGCGCCGGTGGTGGCCATGTAGTGCTCATCACCAATGCGCCACGCCCTGCGGCGGCAGTCGTTCCGCAATTGGAAGCCCTCGGCGTGCCCGATGATGCCTATGATTGCATTGTAACTTCAGGTGAGGCGACGCGCACCCTGCTGGAAGAAAAACCCGATACCAGGGTTTATCATTTCGGCCCGGAAAAAGATTTTCCATTGCTTGAAGGTCTCAAGACACCGTTGACCAGCCTGGATGATGCAGATGTGGTGCTGCTGACCGGGCCAATGGAGGAAGAGCGCGAAACAGTCGACTCCTACACCCCGTTTTTGCGCGATCTTTTGGCGCGTGGGCTGACGATGTATTGCGCCAATCCTGACCTGGTGGTGCAGCGTGGCGACGAGTTGGTCATGTGCGCGGGCGCGATTGCCGAGAGTTATGAAAAAATGGGCGGCGATGTTGTGATTGCAGGCAAGCCCCATGCCCCGATTTATGATACTGCCCGTGCTGAACTTAACCGAATTGCGGGACGCACACTGGCCAATGACCGTCTGCTGGCGATTGGTGATGGCCTGCCCACAGATGTGAAGGGCGCGGCCTTGCAGGGACTTGATGTGTTGTTTTTAACCGGTGGAATTTATGCCGCTGAGCTGGATAGGCCATTGGATGAAGCATTGGTTGCCGGGCTTGGCAATGAGTTGACCGGACAGTTCCCGGGCTTGCGGCTGGCGGGGATTAACGATGAGTTGCGCTGGGCAGACGAATAGGGGAGCAAGAGAGACGTGAGCACGAAAAGCTATTTCTTTGAAGATTTATCAATTGGCATGGATGCCAGCTATGCGCGTGAAGTGACCGGTGCGGACATTCAGACCTTCGCCGATGTCACTGGCGATGATAATCCCATGCATCTGGATGAGGCCTATGCGGCGGGAACCATGTTCAAGGGCTGCATTGCCCACGGCATGCTTTCCGCAGGCTATATTTCAAAGGTCATTGGCACACAATTGCCTGGCCCGGGCGCTATTTATCTCTCCCAAACCCTGACATTTCGCGCACCTGTACGCGCAGGCGAGGTCGTGGATGCGCGTGTTGAAGTTATTGCGCTGGACGAAAAACGCCGCAAGGTGACGCTTTCTTGTGCCTGCAAGGTGGCTGGTAAAGTTGTGGTTGATGGCGAAGCGGTGGTGCTGGCCCCGTCGCGCGAGGCAAAATGATAACGGCCAGCGGTACACAAACTATTCCCGAAGACTGCCGTGGCGGCGTAATCGCTATTGGCAATTTTGACGGGGTGCATCGCGGCCATCAGGAAGTGCTGGCGATTGCCGCGTCGAAAGCCGCGGAATTGAACGCACCTTTGGGTGTGCTGACGTTCGAACCGCATCCGCGCACATTTTTTCGCCCTGATCAGGCTATCTTTCGCCTGACGCCGC
>CAJQND010000363.1 GCA_905479595.1 uncultured Hyphomicrobiales bacterium | reverse complement strand
ATCATTGACTTGTCCTTTGGCGCTGGTGCGCCTTCGCCAAGAGCTTCTTCCACGGCAGCAACAACGCTGGCAGCGAGCATGGTTTGCGTGTCGCCGATATCTGCTACGCCCACCGCATTGGTGGTGGCGAAGGCTTCCGCCTGTGCCTGCATGGCGACGACCGGGTTGGCTTCAATGGTCATTGTTGAAGACCCGGGCATCACCACCACGTTCTCCGACATGGTCTGGCGCACATAGCCAGACGACATGATGTGGCTGGCAGAAAGCGGCGCTGGCGCTGGCACGTCATTGCCTTCTTCTTGCGGCTTCTTGCCTTCCTGGGTGCCTTTGCCGAGCGCGTCATAAGCCAGGTCAGAGGGATCCACATGGGCAAGATCATTGCGCGAGAGATAAGACACTGCCAACTCACGGAACACATAGTCGAGAATGGATGTCGCGTTCTTGATCGCGTCATTGCCCTGAACAATACCGGCAGGTTCAAAACGGGTGAAGGTAAACGCCTCCACATATTCCTCCAGCGGTACGCCATATTGCAGGCCAAGTGAGATGGCGATGGCGAAATTGTTCATCATGGCGCGGAAGGCAGCACCTTCCTTGTGCATGTCGATGAATATCTCGCCGATGCGCCCATCATCATACTCGCCGGTGCGCAGGTAGACCTTGTGGCCGCCCACAACCGCCTTCTGGGTGTAGCCTTTGCGGCGGCCGGGAAGTTTTTCACGCTCCTGGGCTTTTTCCACTTCCACTTCGATGATGCGCTCAACGATCTTTTCGGTGACCCGCTCTGCTGCCATGGTGGCGCGCGCGGCAGCCGGTGCCTCGATCATTTCTTCCAGGCTGTCATCATCTTCGTCATTGGCATCTTCAATGAGAGCGGAGTTAAGCGGCTGGGAGAGTTTGGAGCCATCGCGATAAAGCGCATTGGCCTTGAGTGCGAGCTTCCACGACAGCTCGTAGGCTGCTGTGCAGTCTTCCACCGTAGCGTCGTTCGGCATGTTGATGGTTTTGGAGATGGCGCCGGAGATAAACGGTTGGCTGGCAGCCATCATTTTGATGTGGCTATCGACAGACAAGAACCGCTTGCCGATGCGCCCACATGGATTTGCGCAATCGAACACAGAAAGATGCTCATCTTGCAGGTGTGGTGCACCTTCCAGGGTCATCGCTCCGCAAACATGGACGTTGGCTGCCTCGATATCACCCTTGGAGAACCCGATCGCTGCAAGCAGGTCAAACGACATGTCGTCAAGTTGCTCATCGGTGAGGTTCAGGGTTTCGCGGCAGAATTCTTCGCCAAGGGTCCACTTGTTGAATGCGAACTTGATATCGAAGGCAGAGCCAAGGCCTGCTTCCACCGCATCAATTTGCGCATCGGTGAAGCCTTTGGCGCGCAAGGACGTGTGGTTGATGGCCGGTGCCTGGGCAAGGGAGGCATGTCCAACCGCATAGACCGCAATTTCTTCGATCTGGTGTTCTGCATAGCCCAGGGTGCGAAGGGCTTCCGGCACGGCGCGGTTGATGATTTTGAAATATCCACCACCGGCAAGCTTCTTGAATTTCACCAGGGCGAAATCAGGTTCAATGCCGGTTGTGTCGCAATCCATTACCAGGCCGATTGTGCCGGTTGGCGCGATCACGCTGGTCTGGGCATTGCGGTAACCGTGCTCTTCCCCGAGGCTTACCGCGCGGTCCCATGCGGCAATGGCACGTTCCACGAGAACAGCTTCTGGGCAATTTGCATGGTCGAGCGGCACTGGTGAGGTGCTGATCTTTTCATACCCGCTAGCCTCGCCGCGCGCTGCACGGGCATGGTTGCGCATGACCCGCAGCATGTGTTCGGCATTCTTTTCGTAGCCAGGGAAGGGACCAAGTTCTTTTGCCATCAAGGCGGAGGTTTCATACGCCACGCCGGTCATGATTGCAGAAATAGCCCCGCAGATCGCGCGGCCTTCATCTGAGTCATAGCTGATGCCAGAGGTCATGAGCAGACCACCAATATTGGCAAAGCCAAGCCCAAGAGTGCGGAACTCATAAGACCGTTTGGCGATTTCCTTGGACGGGAACTGCGCCATGGTGACGGAAGTTTCTAGAACCATGGTCCACAGGCGCACGCAATGTTCGAACGTATCAACATCAAACGAACCATCTTTCTGGCGGAACTGCAAAAGGTTCAGCGAGGCGAGATTGCAAGCGGTGTCATCAAGGAACATATATTCCGAGCACGGGTTCGACGCGCGGATGTCTCCGGAGGCCGGGCAGGTGTGCCAGTCATTGATGGTGGTGTGGTATTGAATGCCAGGATCAGCGCTGGCCCAGGCGGAAAAGCCCACCTTGGCCCACAGGTCGCGGGCTTTCAGGGTGGCGGTCACTTCGCCACTGCGGCGGCCAACAAGGTCCCAGTCGCCATCTGAAGCAACCGCGTCCATGAATTCATCGTTCACCCGCACAGAATTGTTGGAGTTCTGGCCCGATACCGTGCGGTAAGCTTCTGAATCCCAGTCCGTGTCATAGGTGTCGAACTGGATTGACGTATATCCCTGGCGGGCAAACTGGATGACCCGCTGGATATAGTTGTCTGATACCTGGGAGCGGCGTGCAGCTTTGACAGCACGCTTGAGGGCCGGGTTCTTGGCGATCTCAAAACAATGCTGATCCGGGCCTTCGCAGTTTACGCAAGCCTTCATCACATCAGTGAGGTGCTGTTTGACAATTTTTGAGCCGGTTACCAGGGCGGCGACCTTCTGCTCTTCTTTCACCTTCCAGTCGATATAGTCTTCAATATCGGGATGATCGATGTCGACCACGACCATTTTGGCCGCACGCCTTGTGGTGCCGCCAGATTTGATTGCTCCAGCCGCCCGGTCGCCAATTTTCAAAAAACTCATCAGGCCGGAAGACTTGCCGCCGCCGGAAAGAGGTTCGTTTTCGCCACGGATATATGAAAAGTTTGAGCCGGTGCCGGAGCCATATTTGAACAGGCGCGCTTCGCGCACCCACAAATCCATGATGCCGCCTTCATTGACCAGATCATCACCCACTGACTGGATGAAACAGGCGTGGGGCTGAGGGTGTTCATATGAAGATTTTGAGCGGGTTAACTTGCCCGTTTCGAAGTCAACGTAGTAATGGCCCTGGCCGGGACCATCAATGCCATATGCCCAGTGCAGGCCGGTGTTGAACCATTGCGGTGAATTTGGCGCGACCTTCTGTGTTGCCAGCATGAAGCACAATTCGTCATAGAACGCGCGTGCGTCTTCTTCAGTGTCGAAATAGCCGCCTTTCCAGGCCCAATAGGTCCAGGTGCCCGCCAGCCGGTTAAACACCTGGCGGGCATCTGTTTCCGGGCCATAGCGCTCACCTTCCGGCAGCTTTGCGAGAGCCTCTTTGTCAGGCACACAACGCCACAACCATGATGGCACGGTGTTTTCTTCCACTTTTTTCAGGGCAGCGGGAACGCCAGCTTTGCGGAAATATTTCTGCGCCAGAATGTCAGCTGCAACTTGCGAGAACTGAGCTGGCACATCAATGTTGTCCAGCATGAAAACCACTGAACCATCCGGGTTGCGGATTTCAGACTTCGCCTTGCGAAACTCTATGGCTTCGAATGGGCCTTTTCCGGCTTCTGTGTAACGGCGCTCAATCCGCATTTTAAGTTCCCCTCGATCTTTCTTTCAAAATTCTCTGGCCACATCGCGTTCGCGCTGACCACAACTATCAATTTCCGTCGCGCAGTCGACATCCACACTTGTGGCACGCGCACCAATCCCCATGTCCAGGCCAGCCTTTTTGTTGGCTCTTACCCAGAACAACGCCTATTTATGTTTTTGGAGCGGTTTAAAAAACCGCAGCGGCTGGTAGTTTCGACCGTGTTTGCCGTGCCCCTCAACCGCCCTGAACATTACTCCTGCAATCGCGGCCTCGTCAACACTTAGTGTGTTAACGAGAGGTAAACACAATATCTTGTGTCTTGCAGTTGACAAGATGTGGACAAGTCTCACACTCCACCGATTCGAGACGCGCAGGCAAGGATTTCTGTGGATTTCATCAACCGAAATAAGTGCGCATCGGTGTGCATTGCCTGCCGCGAATAAGTTAACGGTCGAAATTTCACCCCAGATTTTTTTTCAACATGGGCTTGAAAGCGCCGCTCAAACCGCAATTTTGACACCGGGCCGGGGAACGCAGCCGAGATTCAACGGGCAAAGAGCGCAAATTGTCCCCAATTTGTGAGAATCAGTACCCGGGTTGATTCGGAATTGTGTACACGCACACCCCTTGGCTATTTGACCTTTGCATACATCCGGCAGTCGCGGGGCTCATCGGAAATATTTGGATGCACACTATACCGGCGAAGGATGCCCTCAAACGACATCCCGGCTTTCACCGCCTGATGGCGATCAACCCTGCAACGGCAATCAGTGCCATGCCAAACAGGGTTATGGGGGCGGGGAATTCTGTGAAGAAGACGATGCCCCAGATGACGCTGAAGGCCACGTAGGCGTAATCGAAGGTGGAAACGGTGGAGGCGGGGGCTGACTGATAGGCAATTGCCGCGCCCAGGCTGCCTGCGATGATGGCTGCTGCCATGACCAGAAAAGACAACCACTCGCGGGTGCCCATTGGCGTCCAATGGGCAAAGAGGAACGGATTAACAGCGATTTCCGCCGGGCCGGGGTGCGCGAGATAAATAACGACACTGGCAATTCCGCCAACCACGATAAAAGCGGCGATCAGAGCGAGTGACAATACGAAGGGGCTTTCGCCTTTGCACTTTGTGCGTGTCAGGATCATCGCCAACGCATAAAGAACCGCTGCGAGGATCGGCAACAAGGCGTAGGCGTTGAACCCGGCCGCATCCGGTTGCAGCATAATGAGCACGCCGATAAACCCAAGCCCCACTGCCAGCCAGCCCTGACGCCCAACCTTTTCGCCTGCCATGGGAGAGGCAAACAAGGTGATGAACAAAGGCGAGGTGTAATAGGCGGCAGCAGCCACGGAAAGCTGGATATGGGGCAGGGCGGAATAATAGGCCACCCACATGAGCGCCAGCATGAGGCTGCGTACCGCCGTCCAAACAGGCGTTTTTGGTCTGAAAGACAGTGTTGGCTGGGTTAATTTTACAAACACGGCCAATACGGGCAGGGCAATGACAGAACGCATCACGTAAATCTGCCAGATAGGCATATTCGCGCTGATCGCCTTGACCACCGCATCGCCGAGTGAAAGCCCCAGCACAGCAGCAAGAATAGCAAAGACAGCAAGGCGAAGATTGTCTTTCATGCTGGAATTACCGGAATGTAAGATGCGCCTCGCCCATATCTGCGAAGCTGGAAAAGGTTTCTTTGGCTCCGGCGTTCATCAGCCGGTCACGTAACCCGGCATCGGCGTGGCCACCGCCAGTAAAACCCCATACATTCATTCCTGCCGCAACACCTGCACGCACCCCGTTCACACTGTCTTCTACAACTATGCAGTTCTCCGGCTCCACATTCAGGTGTTTTGCTGCATGCAAGAAAAGGTCGGGGGCCGGTTTGCCTAGATCAACTTGTTCACCGGAATAAATGTGAGGGTCAAAGTGACCGTGAAGACCGGTCAATTCGAGTTTCCAATGAAGATTGGAAATGGAACTCGACGAAGCAACGGCGCTGTTCGCATCCAGTTGCTGGAGTAACGGCAATATACCCTCAATTGGCTGCAACTCTGTTGCAACCCGCGCTTTGGATTCTGCGATGATTTGATCGCCAGCATCTGCAGGAAACGCCCCTTTGCCGAGTGTTTGGTAATCTGCGGCCAGTTGAGCGATGAAGTCATCAAATGGCAATCCAATAAATTTCGTTTGGTATTCAGCGGGGTCATAGTTCAACCCAAGTTCAGATAAATATTGTTGTTCCACTTCAATATATATGGCTTCAGAATCAACCAGTACGCCATCGCAATCAAAAATTATGGTGTGGTTCATCATTCCGCAAACCTGTCTGTTGCGCTGAGAAGGGCGTCTAGGGTTTCCGGTTCGTCGAACGCGTGGCCAGCCCTTGGGGTAATGATCAGGTCTGAACCGGGCCACGCCTTATGCAGCGCCCAGGCGGTGGCAGGTGGGGTAACCACGTCGTAGCGGCCCTGAATGATGACACCGGGTATTCCTTCCAATATGCCCGCGTCATTGATGAGCTGACCTTCGGTAAAGAAACAGCCATTCATAAAGTAGTGATTTTCAATGCGCGCAAAGGCGAGCGCAAATTCGCCTGATCCAAAACGCGCCGCCATGGCCTCGTTCGGGATTAGTTTGATGGTCGAGCCCTCCCACTGGCTCCAGGCTTTTGCAGCCTCTAACTGAGCGTGTTTGTCACTGCCGGTGAGGCGTTTTTGATACGCGCCCATCATGTCGCCGCGCTCGTCTTCAGGGATGGGTGCCAGGAACGCCT
>CAJQND010000362.1 GCA_905479595.1 uncultured Hyphomicrobiales bacterium | reverse complement strand
CGCTCTACTTCTTTGCAGCCTTTGTGCAGGCCGGTACCTATGGTTTGACATTCCTGCTGCCAAAGCTGTTTGCAAGTTTTGGCGCTGATGAAAAAGATGTCGGCGCGATGCTGATCGTGACCACCATTGCGACTCTTCTTTCGGTTTACTACTCCGGGCATCTCGCTGATAAATTTGGCCGTGTGGTGACCCTTGGGTTGGCAGGGTATTCAATTGCGATTGGTCTGTTGGCGTTTGGGTGGGCGCAATCAGTCGGGTTGCCCCTTGTCTTGGCGAGCATATTTTTGGGCGTGGGGTGGGGGTTGTTTTACACTTTGACGCCCGTAGTGCTCACCCGGATCACTGCGCAAGATGAAAGAGTTCGTTATTTTGCCCTGCTATCGGTGTTCATTATGGCCGGGTTCGGTTTGTCGCCGGTGATGGCTTCTGAGATGGAGAATGCCGGTTTCAGTGTGTCACATGCGTTTTACGCCATGGCAGGGCTATGTGTTTTCAGCGGCACGTTGTTCTTGTTGCTGGCACCACCTATCCGTTCTCTTTCTAACAAAGCTGGCACTGAACCCAGGTCAGGTTTGACCCTGGCATCGGTTGGGCGGATTTTTACATCCCGCGCGCGGCTTCCCGTCATAATGGTATTCATTGGTGCCAGTGTTTTTGCAGGAATGAACAATTTTCAAACTGTCTTTGCTGATGCGCAAAGCTTGCGCTATTCGGATTATTTTCTCACCTATACGATCACCGTGATTGTGTGCCGGATTTTGCTGGTTGGTTTCAAAGGCGGAACCGCTCCTTATGCGACAATTTCTGGATTGCAGTTTATCATGTGCGCCAGTGTCGTTTTGTTCATGTTCGTAAATGGGAACCAGCTCACGTATATCATGACCGCAGTTTTGTTCGGGATTGGATATGGTGCGTCTTACCCGGTGCTTGTTGCCATGGCGGCAAATGATGCTAAAAGCGATCTGGTGCCGCAAACGCTGCAATTATTTGCACTGACCTATTTCATTGGGATTTTTGGTTTTCCGCTGATTGCAGGTTGGATGATTGTCGAATTCGGAACATTTTCTCTTTTGGTGTTTGTCGCCATCCTTGCAGCCATTGAAGCGACGATGGCCGGAATGCGTTTTCTTTCAAACAAGAAAATAGCGGCGCAGGCCTTGGCGCGTTCATGACTGCCCGCGGTCTTGAACCTAAAGCTGTGCGTGGGCGGAAATTGAGCCGTCAATGATCCAGTTTGATCCGGTTGTGTAGCTGGAGCGCGGGCTTGATATAAAGACCGCAGCGCTGGCGATTTCTTCCGGCTGCGCCATGCGCCCCATGGGAATGAGGTCGAGGGTTTGCTTGAAATAGGCCGGGTCAGCTTGTTCGACATTGTCCCAAACGCCACCGTCAAAGAAGACTGTTCCAGGAGAAATTGTGTTTACCCGTACATGGTCTGGCCCGAGTTTGCGCGCCAGTCCGCCGGTATAGTGGATGAGCGCCGCCTTTATCGCGCCATAGGCCTCTGGCCCTTCTGCCATGCTGGCAGATACCGAGGATATCGCCGTAATCGCCGCATCACCTTTTTCTGCGGCGGCGGTTTTCAGATATGGCAACGCAGCGGCAGTCAGGCACCGGAATGCGGTGATGTCGATGGCCAGGTTTTTTCCCCACGCCTCATCCGTGTCACCGCCTTCCATAGCGCCGGCATTGGCGATAACCGCGTCAATCGCGCCAAAATGAGCTGCTGTATTGTTAACCCAGTTTGTGACCGCGATGCCGTCTGCCAGATCAACCACACTCCCGGAAACCGCATTGCCAAAATGTTTTGCAACGGTGTTAACGCTGTCGGCGGTGCGGGCGCAAAATGCTACTTTTGCACCTTCCTCGACCAGGTAGTTGACGATTGCATTGCCGATCCCGCGGGTGCCGCCCGTTACGAGAACAACTTTGCCTTTAAGACCGAGATCCATCTACCACCACCTCCATAGCATTGGGCTTCGCCAATTCTTTGCCATGGAAAGGTGATGGTATCAACCAGACGAGCTGATTGTCTGTTGGCAGGGGTGCAACTACCCAGCGGGTTCGTAGACTTTTGCGGCAGCCTGGGCCGCTTCTACGACCGGACCCATATCGAGAGCTTCAAGAACTGTCATGTTGCTAAACGCACCGCTGGCGCGGATTGCCATGGTCAAACCCATTGCGCTGTTCTGATCTGGCAAATCTGCAATCGCTGCGATGTCATATTTGCCGCGGGTGAACATAAGGCTTTCAAGTGTGCCGCCAACGCTGGCAAGCAGAGCTTTAACTGCAGCCTCGCGATCTGAACCGCTGATAAGCCCTTTGACTGCGTTTGGAGCGTAGTTAGCCAAAAATATTGTCCGCATTTGTCTTCTCCCTTTTAGTGATTTTATGAGTATTGGTAGTCTTGACAATGGAAATTATAGGTTATTTTGATTGTTACTGTGAAAAATAGAGAATAATTCATGCGGTAAATGTGATTATTCTTAAAAAAGATTCGAATTAATCTGCTGTTACGTCAAAGACGGGTAGGGCTGGGAGATTACAAGTTGCAAATGCTGTTGGATCGCTTGAACGAGTTGTGGCAGACGCTCATCGTTCCTGCATGGGCATGGTTCACCCACCTTGATTGGACAATAATTTTCGCAGCCGCGGTGCTGAATATTGTTATTTGGCTTGTCCGCAAACCGCTGGCCGACATTCTCATTACAATTGCAAAATGGATTGGCGGTGCAATTGGCGTGGTGGTCAATGACACAGTCAGGGCAGGTATCCGTCCTGCGGTCCGGGCACTCGTTGTTGTTGTCGGGGTTTTTGCCGCGTTGAAACTGATCGATCCGCCGCAAAGCGTTTCAGAACTCGCAGAACGAGTTCTCAATTCAATACTGGTGACGGCAGTTTTTGCATCGATTTATGCCTTTTGTGACCCGATGGCCAAGAAACTTGATGCCTATCGCACTGAGCAGTCATCAATTCAGCTTGATTGGTTTGTTCGCGGCGCGCGCATTCTTGTGGTGTTCATTGGGGTTGCGGCGGTTTTGGGCATTTGGGGCATTGATCTCGGGCCAATTCTCACTGGCATGGGGGTCGTTGGTGCTGCCTTGGCGCTTGCTGCGCAGGACATTTTAAAGAACTTTCTGGCCGGCATTACCAGCATGGGAGAAAAGCGTTTCGGGATTGGCGAATGGGTGCGGGTTGAAGGCGTGGTTGAAGGCACAGTTGAAAGTGTTGATTTCCGCTCCACCCTGATCCGGCGATTTGATCTGGCTCCCGTTTACGTCCCCAACGCGCAACTTGCTGACGTGCCTTTGACGAATTTCAGTCGAATGTCGCACAGGCGGATTTATTGGACCGTCGGCATTGTGCATTCCGCAACAACTACGCAGTTGGAAAAAATCAAAGAGGATATCGAAAGTTATCTGGAAACTTGTGGTGACTTCACCGATCCCGAAATCGCACGTCGGATCGTTCGCATCGATTCCATTACTGACAGCTCGATTGATGTCATGATCTACTGCTTCACAAAATCATCAACTTACGTGTCCTATCAGGATGCCAAAGAACGGCTCGTGGTGGCGATCCGGGAAATCGTTGCAACAGCTGGAACCCACTTCGCTTATCCCAGCACCTCAATTTATTTGGAAACGGTGCCCCAGGGAATTACCAGCACGCCGGACCTTGAAGGGGTGAAAACATGAGCGCGGCGAAAAAGCGGGGTGGTGAGGCGGTAGAAATCCAAACCTATGCCTTGATAATTCTTGCCGTTTGCGCGCTTCTTGCAGTGTTGATTTATGGCGCCGGTTTTCTTGTGCCGCTGGTGATTGCAGTTCTTCTTACCAGCCTGATTGCTGCGGCAATTTCCCGGCTGGAGGCGCTTGGATTACCCAAATGGATGGCGGGCGTATGCGCCATTGGAGTTGTCTTTCTCGCCAACATTTTTGTCGCTGTGATTATGTATGAGCAGGCTGCCGCGATGTCGCTTGCTTGGCCAAAATACGCGGCCAGATTTAGCGCGCTGGCATCAGAATTTGAGCTTAAAGCCGGGCCTGACATTGCGGTTTGGGTCAAAGAAACACTCGCTGGTATCGATTTTGGCGGACACATCTCCGGCATTGCGGGATCGGCTGGCTCGCTCTTCACCAATGTTGGTCTGATCTTCATGTATTGCGCCTTTTTGCTGGCGGAACGAGGATTTGTCTCTTCAAAGTTTGCCAATCTGGTAAGCGATCCTGCACAGAAAAAAGAGTATGAGCAGAAATTCGAAACCATTGCCCGCGGGGTGCGTCGATACTTGTGGGTCAAAACCCTGACAAGCCTGACAACCGCCACGCTCTGCTACGTTATTTTGAAGTATTTTTCGGTCGATTTTGCTGAATTCTGGGGCATTTTGATTTTCTTCCTGAACTTCATACCCAACATAGGATCGGCATTCGCCGTCTTTTTCCCGTCCATGCTGGCGCTCGTTCAGTTTGAAACGGTTTTGCCGTTTGTTCAGGTTGTGGTGCTCATGACGGCCGTGCAATTTGTCGTGGGCAATATTGTTGAGCCTAAATACATGGGGAAATCTCTTAATCTAAGTCCTTTCGTTGTGCTGCTCTCCCTGACTTTCTGGGGAACAATCTGGGGGATTGCGGGCATGTTTCTCAGTGTCCCCATTGCGGCATCACTGGTTATCATCTGTCGCGATATTCCGGCTTTGCGCTGGTTGGCGGTTTTGATGTCGGAAGGTGGTGATCCCGATGCATCTGAAAAACCAGAGGACCAATCCAAAGCAGGTAAAGCCCGCGCATTTAAATTTTCATGGCAATCGCAAAAATCGAAGGCGCGGACGCAGGAAATCGAAGACCTGAAGAAACAGTTGGAGCAGGCGCACAAAGACCGCTTATGACAGTTCAAAATACACTCACGAAAACATGGACAATTCTTAAAGATGCAACTGCACATTTCGGTGCAAGCGATGGTTGGGCCATGGCCAGCCATATTGCCCTGTCAATGATTATGGCGCTTTTTCCGTTCCTGATTTTCACAACATCGCTTGCCGGGTTTCTTGGCTATGAGGCGCAGTCGGGCGCGATTGTGGATTTGGTATTCGATACCTGGCCGGATGATATCGCCAACCCTATTGTCCGCGAGGTGAACACGGTTTTAGCGGAGCGGCATGCCGGTTTTATGAGTGCTGCTATCCTGCTGGCCATGTTTTTTGCGTCAAACGGGGTAGAGGCAGTACGTGCCGGACTTGGCCGCGCCTATAGCGCCCCTAGTACAAAATCCTTCGTTAAAGCCCGTTTGCAAAGCCTGGTCTTTGTCGGTTGTGGAGCGGTTCTCCTCCTTGCCATGTCGTTTTTCATGACCTTCAGGCCGCAGCTGTTTGAAATGGCGGTGCGTTCGTTGCCGTTTCTTGCCAAGCTTGAAGTGCCTCTGGTTCTGTTGCGCTTTGCAATGGCGATTGGAGTGTTGCTATTTGCTGTGTTTGCCTGCCATGCATGGTTGCCCGCAGGGAAGGGAACTATATCTGAAATCTGGCCGGGCATTCTGGTGACACTGGTGTTGTGGGTGGTTTGCGCAAATATTTTTACTGCGTATCTGCATAGTTTTTCCGATTATGGCGCAACATTTGCGGGGCTTGCCGGGATTATGGTTGCGCTTGTGTTTCTGTATCTGATGGCAGTAATCTTGTTAATTGGCGGCGAGCTGAACGCTGCGCTCGCGCACGCTGAAAATCCCGCTAGATGGGAAGACGATGGCTCTGGAAATTAGGGCTTGTTAAGAACACTGATACGCAATGTTTAATGTGCTGGGAGGCATTAGCTATGAGCGATACTGATGGTTTATCACCACGTTTAAGACAGGATCTTTTTGAGCGGCTTGGCAAGAAAAGAAAGCAGATTTTGTGGACCGGCATTGGTATGGCGGTTATTGGCGCAGCGGCAATTATTTTTCCGCTCGTATTCAGTTTATCAATTACGCTGCTTGTCGGGTGGCTTTTTATTATCGCTGGGGCAGTGAGCCTTTATGGTGCTTTTTCCTATCATGGTACGGGACCGTTTTTCGGCGCTTTGCTGCTGAGTTTGCTGCAAATCGTTGCCGGGTTCTTTATTGTTTTCAACCCAGCATCCGGACTTGTTGCGCTGACCATGATGGTCGCAATTGTCTTCATGATCGAAGGTGCGTTCAAAATGATGCTGGCCTTCGATATGCGGCCTGAAGAAGGCTGGGGCTGGACCATGGTTTCAGCGCTCATCAGCATTATTGCCGGCGTTTTAATCGCTGCCGGATTGCCAGGTTCATCCGCAATTGTCCTTGGGCTGTTCATGGGTGTGAGTTTCCTCAGCACCGGCATTTTCATGATCATGGTCGCCCGTCGGTTCAAAGCAAAGTAAGCAGGTTATAGCGATGCTGCTTTGTCGTTCGAAAGGCCCTGTTGGGCTTGTTCAGGGGCTGCTTCTTGCCCTTTTCATGTGCGGCATCGCCAACCTTGCCAATGCGCAGCAAAAACCGCCCGTTAAGCTGGTTCTGCAGATAACTGTGGATGGCTTAAGGGGCGATTTGCTGCGCCGTTACGGAGACCGTTTTGGCAAAGGCGGGTTTCGGTATTTGCTTGAAAATGGGACCCAATTTGCCAACGCAAATTACAGCCACGCCAACACTGAAACCATTGTTGGCCACGCAACGTTGGCAACCGGTGCCTACCCTTCCAGCCATGGCATGGTCGGCAATGTCTGGTTCGACCGCGAAACTGGCGAGCTTTCCTACAATATTGAAGACCCGGATAGTCCGTTATTACCAAGCCGCGGTGAAAAAGCCGACGCGGCCCAACTTGACCCGTCGCAAAAGGTCTCGAGAACCAAGGGCCGCTCGCCGGTTTCCATCCTGGCGAGCACTTTTTCTGATGAACTTTCTGTCCACACAGCCGGCAGGTCAAAGATTTTTGCGGTTGCAGGCAAAGACCGCAGCGCCGTCTCCATGGCGGGTCATGCGGGAAAGGCATTCTGGTATTCGACCGATACCGGCGACTATGTAACCAGCCGCTACTACTATGATGCCTATCCAGATTGGGTGGCGAAATGGAATGCCAGCCGTATTGCAGCAACCCATGCCGGAAAGTCCTGGGAGTTGTTGAACGCACCTTCTTCCTATTTGCTCGCCAAGTTTGATGACCGGCCATATGAGACCGATCTGAGAGGTTATGGCCGCACATTTCCCCATCCCTTTGGCCGTGTTGATAGCAAACTGTTTCCGACGCTTTTATTCGTGAGCCCGGTTGGCGATCAGCTTACCAGTAGCTTTGCCAAGACATTGATCGATAATGAGGCCCTGGGCCAAGGTGATGCCGTCGACTATTTGGCGGTCGGCTTTTCTTCCGTCGATGCCATCAACCATTTCTTTGGTCCCTCCAGTTTGGAAAACGAAGATATTGTTTTGCAACTCGACCGCACACTGGAAGACTTTCTTTCCCATGTGGATCAAAAAGTTGGCCTGGAAAACACATTGATCGTGCTATCCGCCGACCATGGCATGCCGGAAATGCCGGAATTTATGGCGGAGAAAGGCATGGTCACCGGGCGAATTCATAGCGAAGACATACTCAAAACCGTCAACGAGATCGGGCGCGCCAAATTCGGTATCGAGAATGTCGCGGCGCGCTTTTTTCGCCCCTACCTCTATCTGGATGGCGCCGTCATCTCGAATGCCAAACTGGACGTTGGGCGTGTTGAGCAGGTAATTGCTGACGGTCTTACCAAAATGGATGGAATTGCCCTGGCGGTGGCGAGCAGCGGGATCCGGCACATGCAGGACACCCCGTTATTGCGAGCGATCAGAAACAACACCCACCCTGAGCGTTCGGGCGATATTTATGTGGTTCAGGAACCTTACTGGTTTTTATTCGACAAGGGATCCATCGCGGTGATGCATGGCACGCCTTGGAAATACGACACCTATGTGCCGATCATATTTGCAGGCCCTGGGGTGGGCGCGAAAACAATTCATCGCCCGGTACACCCGGTCGATATAGCCCCTACGCTCTCTGCTTATGTTGGAGTTAAGCCCCCGTCTTCTGCTGCGGGAGAGCCACTGGAAGAAGTGCTTCCTTAGACCTTCGCATTAACCACATGTTGCAATGCATCTCTGTGTAGGTACAATATTTCCATTGTTACAAATCATTGGAAATAAATATGGAACAGATTCTTGCACAATTGGTCGGCGGCGCATTAGGCGGAACCGCAGGGGGAAAGGTTGTTTCCGATTCCAGCATGGGCGGACTTGGCAACGTAATTGCCGGCGCGCTTGGCGGGCTCGGCGGTGGCCAGTTGCTTGGTGGTCTGCTGGGTGGGGCCAGTTCAGCTGCTTCTAGCGGCATGGACATCGGTGCTATGGCAAGCAGCCTTGTTGGCGGCGGCATTACCGGAATGATCGTCCAGGTCGTTGTTGGCATGATCCTCAAAAAAGTACGCGGCTAGTACAATTCGCCTCGGCGCGGTTCCCCAGATCACGTGGCGATCGCGCCGGGGTAATCTTCATTTTTTAACACTGTTCACCTCAGCCATTTTGGGGGCTATTTAATCCCGTGGATCTCGAAGACGACTGGTATTGCGTTAAAGCTTTAAGCGATCAGGTGTTCGCCATTGGCGAGCCACTTTATGAGCAGCAAAACTGGAGCTATTTGTTTGTGGGCGA
The DNA here is from genome assembly GCA_905479595.1 of uncultured Hyphomicrobiales bacterium. Lineage (GTDB taxonomy): Bacteria > Pseudomonadota > Alphaproteobacteria > Rhizobiales > CAJQND01 > CAJQND01. The sequence goes on along the minus strand of CAJQND010000362.1, from coordinate 11,288 downwards.
AAACAGCTCACTGCTTTTCGACACCGGCTCCTATTTTGGAAATATTACGTCAACTGTGCAGCGCCGGGTCAAGGGCACGCTGACGGTGCTGCCGTCGCATATGCATTATGACCATCTCGGTAATATTACGCGATTTGAGCGTATTGTTTTGCCCAACCTCACTGTCCTGCGGGCGTGTGAGAAGGATGGCAAGATTACACCAAGTGTAGACCTTTTTCTGGGGCAGCGCGAAGGCCACACCCCGCCGGAATTCCCCGTTGAAGCTTGGTTGGAAATCGGCAGCGAAATTGATCTTGGCGGCCTGGTTTTAAAAGTGCTCCACACCCCAGGCCATTCGCCAGACAGTATCTCCCTCTGGATGGAGGCACAAAACTGGCTTTTTTCAGCGGACTTTCTGTATCCCGGCGAACTTTATGCACAAACGCCTGGTGCGTCCTTGCCGGACTATCTGGCAGTTTCCCAACAGGTGCTGGGCCTGCTTAATGACACGACAAAGATTTACGGGGCACATGGCAATGACGGGCCGCAAGATGCGCCTCGTGTGCCAATGCTGAATGCAAGCCATCTTTCGGCGTTGATTGCGTTCCTTGAAAAGCTGCATAGCGGGCAAGTCGAGTTCGGCAGTGATGAGCTCCACACCTTCGATATCGTGTCCGATCTTCAACTCATCGCCAGACGTGCCGCACTCAAGAATTTCGTCGGATCGGCGCAAAAATAAAAGCCGACCACATTGATTGAATGTGATCGGCCATTTTGTTTTGCGTAGCCATTTTTCTACACGTGTCTTTCACCCCAATCCGGTAGCCACTTTTGGGAGACACGCACTGGCACCTTGTTGCTTAGCGTCGGCGTCCGCCACCGCCGCCTCTGCGGCCACCGCCACCACGTCCACCTGAAGGCCTGCGTCTGGCTTGCGAATGGCTGCGCGAGCGCTGGGCCCCGCGATTGCGAGACCGGCTTTGCCGTTGCAGGTTGTGCGAATTGCGCTGACGATTCCTGTTTGACGATTTGCGCTTTTGGGTCTTCGGCCGGGCTTTTTGCTTTGTTTTAGCCCTTTTCTGTGGCTTGGCTTTTTGTTGTGGTCTCTTTTTCGCCTTACCCTTTTGCGGCTTCTTTGCCTTGTTTGTGTTTGCCGGCCGTTTTTTGTTGGCGGCACCTGCTGGCCGTTTGCTCTTATCGCCGGCACCGGGTCGTTTCTTGTTGTCTAGGGTGCCAGGTCGCTTGTCACCAGGTCGCTTGTTGCCAGCACCAGGGCGTTGGTTGCGGTCAAGTTTGGTGTTTTTCCACCCCTTGCCGTCACGCTTTTGCCACCCGTTCTTGTTCTTGCGGTAGACATTGCCTTTACGGTCAGTGAACACATTGTTGGGCCGGTTTTTCGCGCCTCTGTAGTTGTTGCGCATTTGCTTGCGGTTCTGCCGGGTGTTTTTGAACTGATTCCGGTTCCGGTTTGCCGGGCGGTTATAGATATTGTTGCGGTGGCGGTAATGGGACGCGCGGTGATGCTTTGCCCGATACCTGTTATAGCGGTGAGAGTGATAGCCGCCAGGTCCATACCAGCCGCGGCGATGGTAACGGTTCCAGCCATAAGCTGGCCCAAACCCGCCGTAGTAATGGAACCGACCCCAGCCTACGCCATATCCCCAGCCAACCCATGGCCGAAAGAATGCTCCGATTGTCCAGGTTAGCGGACGTGGGTAAAAATACGGTCCATACCAGGAAGGGTAGTGATACCCGGTGCCGTAGACCACTGTGCCGCCATAGATGTAGGAACCTACATATCCCGGCGTGTATCCCACATAGACATATTCCGGGGTGGAATCGTAAACCTTCACGTATTTGACATTGTAGGCCGGATTATCGGCTGGAATATCATCCACTGCATCGGGAACTTCATCAGCAACGCTCCACGGTCCGGTGGCGTTTTCTGAAACATACCAGACCCCTTGATCAACCGCATAGTAAAGCCCGTCGATCTTCAGCACGGTTGTTGAAGTGTTCACCGCATATTCCATGCTGGTGCCTTTAACCTGCTCAAACTTCGGTTCGCCGCCATAGGTCACCTTCAAACTGGCGTTCTTGCGGCTAATTGCGGTGACTTGCGGAATGCTTGCTTCGGCAATTGCGTCCTCAGCCTGCTCGGTGCCAGCAACCTGGCTCAACACTGCAGCACGGTCTGAATCCGTCGGGATATTTGCAAAGGCTGCCGGCAGGTCAGAGGACGGCACATATGTCCATCCTGTTTCCTTCAAGGCATCATTTGCATACCAGCGACCTGACAAAAGCACGTAATATTGTTTGCTTGGAGGGTCCAGAAACACTGAAGTTTCTGAGTTTTCCACATAAAGAAGGTCAGCACCCACGAGTGGAGTGAATGAGGGTTTGCCGTCGATAACGATCAGTTCAGAGGGGACGTCGGCATAGATAATTTCAGGGACACGGTCGTCATCATCTGAACCGATAAGCTCTTTGAGATCTTTTTTCTGCTCATCTGTCAGCTTGATCAGGCTCGAGATTTTTTGAGGAACCTTTTCAATATATTTCCAGGGGCCCTTTACGTCTTTGGATTCGTACCAAATGGCACCGCCATTCAGGTAATATTTTTTCGTGCCGGGATCCAGAACGATAGGAAATGGAGTGTTCTCCATGGCCAGAACGTCAGAACCTTCAACTGCACCAAGTTTTGGTTTGCCATCTATGTAAAGAAGTACAGCAGGCACATTCTTGATGATGATCTTCGGCGGTGTGTTGTCGAGCCCTTCAGCATCCTTGCGCTCTGTCTCGGCGTCCTTCAAGGCAACCGCCAAACGGTCCAGGGAAATTGTGATTGCACCTTCGCCCGCGCGTTCTTCAATTGCCTTGGCGAGCTTGCCATTCTGTTCATCGGTGGCGTCAGGCAGCGCTACCTTGGAAATGCGCACATTGTCCACATGGGCCAGGCGCTCTTCCATATCGGCGTTTACCCGGGCGGTGAACCACATGGCACCAAATTCAGGTTCAGCATCTGGCTTAGTGCGCAGAGAAAAAGCTGCCCGACCGCTAAGGTCTGGCCCCTTTAGCTCGTCAACCTGTGGCTGGTAGACCACGACGGTCCCGCCAGCGGTCTTAAACTCGCGAGGCCAGCCGATATCATCACTATCAGCGGCTTCTTGTTCAGTTGCCGGTTTGGCGGCATCGCTTTGGGCCTGGGCAGTAATACTGCCTGCAAGCAACAGGCTGAGAAAGCAAAGTCCTGCTGCCAAACGGGCTGCAAAACTTGCTAATCCGTTGCGAATTTCAATTGTCATGTGGCGCTCATCCCTGGGTTGATATTTAATTTTGCCGGACGTTTTATCTGTCTAAAATAAGTATTATTGTGACAATGCACAAATTATTATTGAAAATAACAGTACAAATTTGCTTTATTTGAATATATGTAAATAATACTTCTTTGTTGTATTGGTGCGGAGGTTGGAGATGCGCGGAGTGCATTTAATTGCCGGTGGTGACGCACGAGGCGCGCAAACCTCAAAGACGGGTCATTTGCCCAAGGTTCAAAAATTTGTAATAGTGAACGCTGTAGAGCGGCGGAAAGATGCGATTTTTTATCAGCAGGAGTTACCGCCATGCATTTTTTTCTAAAGACTTTTCACACACTCGCAGGCGCAGCAGCATTGTTTATCGTGCTTTCGGCGCCATTTTCAGCGCATGCTGCGAGGCTTGTGGCGCGGGTCGATTTATCGAGCCAAACCATGCGGGTCTATTCCAACGGCAATCTGGTTCATGCCTGGCGGGTTTCAACCGGGCGGCGTGGCTATCGCACTCCGACCGGTACATTCCGGCCGAAGTGGTTGAAGCGCATGCATTATTCCAGCAAATACAACAATTCACCTATGCCTTATTCGGTGTTCTTTCACCGTGGTTATGCCATTCACGGCACCAACTATATCAGGAGATTGGGCCGGACCGCATCCCATGGTTGTGTGCGTTTGCATCCTGGAAATGCACGGCGATTGTTCCGTCTTATCCGCGCAAATGGCAGAAGCAACACAAGAATCATCATTAGAAGGTAGAAAATGCAAAAAATAGCCCTTCGGTGCTCAAACTTGATTGCGCCGGGGGCTATGACATCTTAAGAATAATAGAAACAATAAGTAAAAAACATAGTTGCGCGGGAGGGCGTTGAGTGAAGAATTCTAATTGGGGGCCATTGGCTGGGTTTAAATGACCTCACGAAATGACCTGATCCGCGTAGAAGACCTGCGCGTTGCATTTACACTACAGGGCAATCTTCTGGAAGTTGTGCGGGGCATTAGCTTTCGTATTAAACTAGGCAGCATTGTTGCGCTCGTCGGTGAATCTGGTTCTGGCAAGTCAGTGACCGCGCAAGCAATCCTTGGCATCTTGCCAAAGGCCGCGTCGATAACCGGTGGCAAGATCCTGTTTTGCGATCCCAAAAATGATGGCGAAGTTACTGACATCGCCACTTTGGATCGCGACGGTGAAGATATGCGAATGCTGCGTGGTGCGCGCATTTCAATGATCTTCCAGGAGCCGATGACATCGCTCTCGCCCCTTCATACAATCGGTAATCAGATTGAAGAGGCGCTGACCCTTCATCATACGGTTGAGAAAGGTGAGGCACGCGGGCTTACCGAAGACATGTTGGAGCTGGTCGGGTTTCCCGATCCCCATCGCGCCTATGACATGTATTCGTTTGAACTTTCCGGCGGCCTGCGCCAGCGTGCAATGATCGCCATGGCGTTGATTTGCCGTCCGGCGTTGCTCATTGCCGATGAACCGACGACCGCGCTTGATGTGACCGTTCAGGCGCAGGTGCTCAACCAGCTTAAAGTGTTGCAAGAAAAACTCGACATGGCAGTGCTGTTGATCACCCATGATCTTGGCGTTGTTGCCAATATGGCCGACGAAGTTGTGGTGGTTTATCATGGTGAGGTGATGGAGGCAGGGCCGGTGAAGGAAATTTTCACTTCTCCCGAACATCCCTATCTGCAGGCATTGTTACATGCCATTCCGCATTTTGACATGAAGCCCGGTGAACGGTTGGAATCTCTGCGCGAGGTGAAATACGAAATAGGCTCTGCGCTGGAACGCAAGAACATCGATACAGATAGTGCTGAACCTTTGTTGACGATTGCCAATCTGCGCAAAACCTACACGACGCGCAAAGGCGGCTTCTTCCGCGATAGTGCAGAAAACAAGGTTGTGGCAGTTGATGATGTGAGCCTTACGGTGCGCCGCGGTGAATGTCTTGGCCTGGTGGGGGAAAGTGGTTGCGGAAAAACCACTGTATCCAAGATGATCATGCGCGCGGTGACGCCAGATTCAGGTTCGCTAACGTTTGATAACGGTAATGGGCCGGTTGATGTCAGGGCGCTTGAAGGCCAGGCCCTGCAGAGTTTCCGGCCTCGAATTCAAATGGTTTTCCAGGACCCGTTCTCATCGCTGTCACCACGCATGACAGTGTTGAACATTCTGCGTGAACCATTGCAGATCCATAATATTGGCAATGACGCCGAGCGCATGGAGACGGTTACCGAACTGATGCGTGTGGTTGGTCTCGATCCGCGCTTCTTGAACCGCTACCCCCATTCTTTCTCAGGCGGACAGCGCCAGCGCGTTGGCATAGCCCGTGCGTTGGCGCTCAACCCTGATCTGTTGATTTGCGATGAACCGGTGTCAGCGCTTGACGTTTCAGTTCAGGCGCAAATTCTCAATCTGTTGAAGAATCTGCAAAACGAACTCGGCCTGACTTATCTGTTTATTTCTCATAATCTGGCGGTTGTCGATTATATGGCCGACCGCATTGCAGTGATGTGCAAGGGCAATCTGGTGGAAGTGGCACCGCGCGAAGTTTTGTTCCGCAATCCGGTTCATCCATATACCCGCGCATTGCTGAAAGCTGTGCCTTATCCTGATTTGTCACGGCCGTTGGATTTTGAAGCGATCAATGCCGGTGGGGCGTCAAACACGCAAGTGTGGGGGCCACAATTCAACGTCTCGCCGGAAGCGCCAAAACTGATACATCTTGAATTGGGTGAGGAACACACTGTGCTTGTTAACCCGAATACCGAAGCTGGGGAGTTACGCGTATGACACGATTTTTGATGGTTTTATGGCTGGCAGTGTTGGCGGCACCTATGGCGCTTGCTGGGGATTTGGTGGAAACGCCAAGTCTTGAAGCTGCCGTGAAAGCAGGCAAACTGCCCGCAATTGCCGAGCGTCTGCCGAAAGCGCCCCGCGTGATTGACCTTGCTGCCATGGGCAAAGAACCGGGCCGCCATGGAGGGCGGTTAAAAACTTTGCTCGGCAAGCAAAAAGACATTCGCATGATCACTGTTTACGGGTATGCCCGTCTTGTTGGTTATGATCGCGACCTCAACCTTAATCCAGATATTCTGGAAAGCGTTGATGTGGAAGAGGGCCGCATCTTCACCATGCATATTCGCCCGGGCCACAAATGGTCAGATGGGCACCCGTTCACCTCAGAAGATTTCCGCTATTGGTGGGAAGATCTCGCCAACAACAAAAGTCTGGCGCCAGGCGGCGTACCACGCGAGTTGATCGTCGATGGCAAGCCGGCAAAATTCGAACTCATTGATGAACTGACTGTTCGCTACACTTTTGACAGTCCAAACCCGAATTTCCTGCCTGCGATAGCTGCAGCCCGTCCGCTCTACGTTTACATCGCTTCGCATTACATGAAGCAGTTTCATGAAAAATACCGCCCGGCAGGTGACCTTGCAGAAGAAGTAAAAAAGCATAAACAACGCAATTGGGCGTCTTTGCACCGCCGCCTCGGGCGTCAATATCGGCCGGAAAATCCGGATCTTCCCACTTTGCAGCCATGGCGCAACACCACCAAGCCACCGGCAGATCAGTTTATTTTTGGACGCAATCCGTTCTATCACCGCATTGATGAAAAAGGCCAGCAACTGCCCTACATCGATGAAGTGGTGGTTGGTTTGGGGTCCACGTCGCTGATCCCGTCAAAGGCTGGCACAGGCGAGTCTGATCTTCAGGCCCGCTACCTGCGCTTTGACAACTACACATTCCTGCGCGCAAACGCCGATAAGTACAAATTCAACGTGCTGCTCTGGGAAACTGCCAAGGGTGCGCAAATTGCGCTTTTCCCAAATCTCATTGCGAATGATGTCGAATGGCGCAAACTGTTCCGCGATGTGCGGGTGCGCCGTGCCCTTTCGCTTGCCATTGACCGCGACGAGATTAACCAGGCCGTTTACTTCGGTCTGGCCAAGCCAAGCAATAATACAGTGTTGGCCAACAGTCCGCTGTTCAAGGACGAGTATCAGACCAAATGGGTCCAGTATGATCCTGAAATGGCCAACAAGCTGCTGGACGAGGCGGGTCTCACCAAACGCGACAGCGACGGCTTCAGGCTTTTAGGCGATGGCCGGGTGGCTGAAATCATTGTGGAGACCGCTGGCGAAAGCACTGAAGAAAGTGATGTGCTTGAACTGATCCGCGAAAGCTGGGGCAAGGTTGGCATCAAACTGTTCACCCGCACGACCCAGCGTGATGTATTCCGCAAACGGGTGCGCGCCGGCGAGACGATCATGTCGGTCTTCCAGGGTCTCGATAATGCGATTCCCACCCCCGAGATGACCCCAAAAGAGCTTGCTCCAACCGATATGGAGCAGTTGCAATGGGCACGCTGGGGGCAGCATTTTGAAACCAGTGGCAAAGCAGGTGAACCGCCTGAAATGGAGGAAGCAAAAACTTTGCTGAAACTCCATGCAAAATGGTTCAAGTCGACCGATTCGGCAGAGCGTGAGGCAATCTGGCATGAAATGTTGAAAATCCATGCAGATCAAGTGTTTACCATTGGAATTGTCAACACGACCTTCCAACCGGTTGTGGCGACCAGAAAACTTCACAACCTGCCGGAAAAAGGCTTTTTCAATTATAATCCGGGCGCTTATTTCGGAGTTTATAATATGGATACTTTCTGGCTCGATGACGGCAAGGGAGGTGGCTAAGCGTGCTCGCCTATATTCTCAGGCGGATCGTGATCATGATCCCGACGCTGTTGATTGCGTCGGCTCTGATCTTCGCCATAATTGAACTGCCACCAGGTGATTATCTGGAAAGCTATATCGCTGAACTGAAGGCACAAGGCGAATCCGTTGACCAGGCGCAGATCGAGTTTCTGCGCCAGGAATACGGCTTCGATAAACCAGTGCTTGAGCGTTATTTCTCCTGGCTATGGGGCTTTACTCAAGGTGATTTTGGATATTCGTTTGAATATCAGCTTCCCGTGAGCGACGTTGTCGGAGACCGGCTTTGGCTAACGGTTCTGGTCTCATTCACGACAATTATCTTTACATGGGTTATCGCCTTTCCAATCGGTATCTATTCCGCAACGCATCAATATAGCTGGAGCGATTACGGGCTCACATTCCTGGGCCTCCTCGGTCTGGCTATACCAAACTTTCTGCTGGCGCTGGTGTTGACCTATCTGGCGAAAATCTGGTTCGGCACATCTATCGGCCATCTTATGGATCCGAAATATCTCACCGAACCGATGAGTTGGGACAAGTTTAAATCGATACTTGAGCATCTCTGGATACCGGTCATTGTGATCGGCACGTCGGGCACTGCCGGCATGATCCGGCGGCTGCGGGCGAATTTGCTTGATGAGCTGCAAAAGCAATACGTCATCACCGCCAAGGCAAAAGGGCTTAAACCCTTTAAGGCGCTGGTGAAATATCCATTGCGTATGTCGTTGAACTTTTTCATCTCGGATGTTGGGTCGATTTTGCCAGCGATTATTTCCGGAGCGGAAATCGTTGCCGTGGTGCTGTCGCTTGAAACTACCGGGCCGCTGCTGATTGCCGCCCTGCAAAGCCAGGATATGTATCTTGCCGGATCGTTCTTGATGTTCCTTGCCTCGCTTACGGTGGTTGGAGTGCTGATTTCAGATATCGCGTTGGCCATGCTTGACCCGCGCATCAGACTGTCCGGGGGGGCAACGCGATGAGTACCAAAGAGGCAAACTCGCCTATTCCAGCCCCTGGCGCGGCTATGACGCATTATGTTTCCGATGCGCCGTTTGATCCCCATTCGATTGAAAAGCTGACCCCGGCGCAGGAAAAGGTTTATCTCGCTTCCCAATGGAAGTTGATGTGGTGGAAATTCAAACAGCACAAGATCGCTTTGGTTTCTGCAATCTTTCTGATCCTGCTTTACGGTTCGATCCTGATAAGTGAATTGCTGTCACCCTATAATTTGCACACAAGGCACGTGAATTTCGTGTTCACGCCTCCGCAATCGGTTCATTTGTTTCACGAAGGCAGCTTCAAGGGGCCGTTTGTTTACGGTCTCAACTACAAACTGAACATGGAAAATCTCAAACGGGAGTACTCCGAAAACAAAAAAGAAGTGCTTCCGATCCGGTTTTTCTGCAGTGGTGAGCCTTATAAGTTCTGGGGTGTAATTAAAGCAGATTTCCATTTCGTCTGTCCGCCGCGCGGCGGACAAATGTTCCTGCTGGGAACCGACAGGCTGGGGAGGGATATGTTATCGCGCATCATTGCCGGTGCGCGAATATCACTTACCATCGGGCTTATTGGCATCACTGTGAGCTTCGTGCTCGGCATCGTGATCGGCGGGCTGGCAGGATATTATGGCGGTATATTCGACCTGGTTACCCAGCGCATTATCGAAGTGCTGCAGTCGTTGCCGTCTATTCCTCTATGGCTGGCGCTCGCCGCCATCATGCCGGTAACATGGTCGCCCCTTGTAATATATTTCGGCATCACCCTCATATTGGCGATGCTTGACTGGACGGGGCTGGCGCGCGCGGTGCGATCAAAGCTCTTGTCACTTCGTGAGGAAGATTATGTGCTCGCTGCCCAGCTGATGGGTGCAAAAACATGGCGCATTATTTCCCGTCACATGGTACCTGGGTTCTTGAGCCACCTCATTGCATCGGCCACCATTTCGATCCCGACAATGGTGCTGGGCGAGACCGCCTTGAGCTTCCTGGGCCTTGGCCTGAGGCCGCCAATTACCAGTTGGGGCGTGCTGTTGGCAGAGGCGCAAAACATCAATGTTGTGGCGTTGTACCCGTGGCTCATGCTGCCGGTTGTGCCGGTAATTTTGGTAATCCTGGCCTTTAACTTCATGGGCGATGGCATGCGTGATGCAGCCGACCCGTATAAGTAGAGGCGGGTTTTAACTTGCTTTTGGCACAAAAATCCCCATTTAAGAGGTGGAGAATATATCTGTATAAGGTGCTGGGAACACAATCATGAAACGTTTAGATAACGCTCGAATTCTGATGTACAGCCATGACACGTTTGGTCTCGGTCATTTGCGCCGTTGCCGTACCATCGCCCATGCGCTGGTCGAGCAGTTCAAAGGGTTGAATGTTCTCATCATTTCCGGCTCGCCGATTGCCGGTGCGTTTGACTTCAAGGCGCGGGTCGATTTCGTGAAAATTCCCAGCGTCATCAAACTGCATAGCGGCCAGTACACATCACTGGACGAGCATATCGATCTCGAAGAAACCCTGGCGATGCGGCAAACAATCATCCGGCTCACTGCAGAAACCTTTAAGCCTGATATTTTTATTGTCGATAAAGAGCCTCTTGGCCTGCATGGAGAGCTCGAAGAGACTTTGGAATACCTCAAACACACCGATTGTACCCTGGTGGTTGGTTTGCGGGATGTGATGGATTCCCCGCGGCTCCTGAAAGATGAATGGAACCGGCGCAATGTCATGCCAAAGCTGGATGCATTGTTTGACGATATCTGGGTATACGGCCCGGAAGCATTCTGGAACCCGCTTAATGGCTTGGATACACCCAAATCGGTTTTGGACAAGATTTCCTATACCGGGTTTTTGGAACGCCATTTGCCCGGTGATGAGGCGTCGTCGCTGCATCCTTTGCCAGAGAATTATATTCTCGTTACAGCAGGTGGGGGAGGGGATGGCTTTGAACTGATGAACGCCACCCTTGCCGCTTATGAACATTCCGCTGCCAGCGGAAATTGCCAACTCACAAATATTGTATTGGTGCTTGGGCCGTTCATTCCAAAATCGGAACGCGAAACCATAGTTCACCGGGCGGATGCCCTCGACAAGGTCACCTTGCTTGATTTCGACAACCGCATTGAAACCATTATTGACCGTGCTTCTGCTATCGTTGGCATGGGTGGTTACAATACGTTCTGTGAAATTCTCTCTTTCGACAAACGCGCCTTGATTGTGCCGCGTACCTTGCCGCGTGAAGAGCAGCTCATCCGTGCCTCGAGGGCACGCGAAC
>CAJQND010000361.1 GCA_905479595.1 uncultured Hyphomicrobiales bacterium | reverse complement strand
AGGCCCGTCGGTTCCATCTGGGCCGCCGCCACCAAGTGTACTCACATAGATGCCCTCTGGCCCACAGTGCACCGTGTGGGGGCGCGAGTAGCCAGTTTTCGCAAAAACCTCTTCAGGCTCGATGATTTTGTGAATTTTTGCCTCAGTGGGGTGGGGCTTAGTGTCAATAATGTAGATACGCGATGAACGAAGGCCAGGAATTATCAGATACCGGCGTTCAAGAAATGCGTGCCCGGTGAGTGGCGAAAGCGAGGAACTGCAAGCGTTCCAGCCAAAGTGATGAAATTCATCGCCAGTGTTGGGCATCGTTACAGTGTGAACAATTTCGCCATAGGTTTTTGACCCTGGGTCCACATCAATTACAGCCAGCGCATCTGGTTGAGAAAAATCAGGGCTTAGCATTAGCGTATATGCGAATGTTTCTGCAGGCGCTTCCATTGCCAGCTTCGGAGAGGCGTAAAAGGTTGGATCCGGGCGCATTGTCATAATGATATTCCTCCAGCTCTTTTTTTGATTTGATTGTCTAGTCGTCCCTCTTGTTGACAAAGTGTCGCATGTATCCCGCACGCAAAAAAGCAAATTTTTGCACACTGGGGCAAAACTATAAAATGGAAGTTAGCTGGAAGTTGGTGACGCTTAGCGCAATTAAGCTGGTAATTTGGTGGCTTCGAGCATTTTCACAAACTCAATCGCAATGCCGTTTTCCAGAATGCGGGTTATCCGCCCACGCATTTTCCCGAGCATCACATATGTGCCAACCGATGGAATGACCTCAACATTAATCGCTGCCCCGGAGATTGAAATATCAACCACTTCGCACGGGTAGGTGCGGCCATCGGAGAGGGTTAAATGCGAAGTCTGGCGCGATGGTTCGATCCGGTTGTGGCGGCGAAGGCCGTCGTCGCCGTCTTTTTCACGCGTCTGCAAAGAGCCCAGTTTTTCATTTATCTTGACCAGCCGGGGCTTAGTCATGTCTACGCTAAAGGCGAAACCATTTTCGGTTTTTCCGGTGATATCGCCTTCCAACCGGCCCAACTCTTCAAGATAAACCACTATCCTGCCATCCGGCTCGAACGCGCCGACGGTACTCAAGTGAATTTCCGGCAGATCGACCTGTTCGAGGGTGCACGGATATTCCATGCGGTCAGGGGTCATGTATCTACCCGAAAGATTTGGCGGTGTTAAGTTCGTCATCGTAGTGTGCGTATCACATGAAATTTCAAGCAAATCTGGATATCTGAAGAGCAAAATTACAAGAATGCTGTAAATTATAGGTTAAATGCTTTTGTATAATTAAAAATTTATTTGCGACCGCCGTGAATTACTCTAAATCCTGGCCACATTTTCCGAGCGTTATCTTCCGGGCGCAGGCTGACTAACACCAGCGGTTCTTTTTGGTGATCTGTTTGTTCGTGCGTGGTGATCGTACGAATGGAAAGAAGTTCATTTTTGATAACTGGCTCCGCGCCTAACCAATAGGGTTGTGCGAAAGCGGCGAAGGCGGAAAGGATTTGCCCTTTTTCCTGCATCGGCAAGAATACCGTTTCTACAGTTTCTTTGTGTCCCGTGTCCGTGTGGATAGTGAAGCGTACGCTTAAAGCTTCGCCGTTCTCGATTGCCATATCCAACATGGCGCGCAAAGCTAGGCGATCTTTATGGCTCCAAAGGAGAAAAAAGTCCGAATTGGTCAGTTCTGTACCGAAAATCGTGCGCAGCTCTGTGCCAGCCAGGCGAAAACGAAAGGTTTTTGCCGTGTCAATCGTTTCGATAATCGCTACATGACCCAGAATGGCTTCAATGGTCTTGAGGTTGAGGTCATTTCGCGATGGCACACGACCGTAGTGGCAGAGCATGCGCCAGCATTGAAACAGTTTGCGATTTACTGGATGTAATATCTGATTGTCGGCACCGGGCGGATTTTGCAAATGCATAAGGTTTTTCCTCACATCAATAATGTGCGGTTCAAATGATCTAGTTGATCGGTAACCTGCATATTGCGTGCCAGTTTATTCGGGGGTGTCTTGTGCCAAATTGCGTCAATTTTCACATTCAATGGTGGAACCGCGTCGAAAGGCACGATACCAATGTGGCACATTCAACGCGCACACAGATTTGGCTTGTTCCAATTTGGTGCAAAAGCACTGGCTAAAACAACATATGACCAGCTCTGAGGAAAATGGCGGTTCCGCCATACCACCGGTCCCTCCGGCGCGCGAACCGGCAATCAATGCGCCACCAGTGGTGCTCGGTCTCGGTGCGATTATGGTGGTCGTACATACAATTATGCAGTTTTTGCCACGGCAGTTGGAAGAGTGGGCGCTTTTGACTTTCGCCTTTATTCCAGCGCGCTATGGCGGCAATGCGCCTGCAGGCATTCCTGGCGGTGAGGGGGCCGATGTTTGGAGCTTCATTACCCATTTGTTCTTGCATGGTGATTGGATTCACCTGGCCATCAATGTGCTGTTTATGGCGGCATTTGGGTCAGTACTGGCGCGGCGTTTTGGAGTTGGCCGGTTCTTGCTTTTCAGTGCGCTGGCTGGAATTGGAGGCGCGCTGGCGCATCTCGTATCTTATTGGGGGGAGTTTATTCCGGTAATTGGCGCATCCGGTGCCATATCAGGCCAGATGGCGGGCTCTGTACGGCTGATGTTTGCCCGCCCGCAAACCATTTTCGAAATTCACCAGATGAACCCGAATACCGTGAAAGCGCTCACATTACGTGAAGTGTTTACCTCGCGCCGTGCACTTACCTTTTTGTTGGTGTGGATAGTGATCATGACATTTACCGGGGCCGGTAACATGTTTGCCCCTGAAGGGGTCAATATCGCCTGGCAGGCACATCTCGGTGGATTTATAATGGGACTATTGGTGTTCGGATTTATTGATCCGGTAAAGAGGTAATCAGATTCCTCCGTTGTCCGGCGGCGGATCCTGTGACGCTATCTCCAAAATTCCCAGAACGCGCTTGATCTCCGGCAACGCTTTTTCAGCCGCCTCACGCCCAGCCGCGATGGCTTCTGCCGCTTTGTCAAAGTCAAACAGACCAATGTCATGAGATTGAGGAGATATGGCGATGTCTGGAGGGTCGCCGGCCATGCGCGAACGCGCCATTCGATCTTGCGATATATTGAACGCTGCCATTAAAACCGTTGTAAAACCTGGTTCGCCGGACCCTCCGCCAAACATCTGGCGAAGAAAACTTTTTGGAGATTCGACCCCTTCGCCAGGTTTGAAGGGAGAAAGACTGGCAAGCCCATTTCTTGCGTCTATTTCCGGTGCCTGTATGACAGTGCCGCCGAAGACATCATTGTTCAGATTAACAGCAATCACCATCCTTGCACCCATGGCCCGGCAGGCAGAAACCGGAATTGGGTTAACCACGGCGCCGTCAATCAACCAAAACTCTTTGAAAAATATCGGCGAGAAAACACCTGGCAGCGCATAAGAAGCTCGAATGGCCTTTGATAACCGCCCGGACCGTAGCCAGATTTCATGGCCTGTGAGCAGTTCAGTGGCGATGCAAATAAACGGCTTTGGCAGATGCTCTATGCGCGCTTCACCCAGAGCCTCATCAAGGAGTTCGCGAAGTTTGTCACCAGACAGAACGCCAGACCGGTTCCAAGCCAGGTCAAGCAGCCGGAATACACGCCCGCGCGTTAATTCCAGCGCAAACTGTTTCAGTTCCTGCAGTTTGTTTGCAGCATAACAACCGCCCACAAGTGCTCCGATTGAGGTTCCAGCAACCACATCCAGTTCAATGCCTGCTTCCTCCAAAACCTCAATAACCCCGATGTGGCTCCATCCGCGAGCAACCCCTGCACCAAGGGCCAGGCCAATTCGAGGACGCTGATATGTGTGGTTGTTCATGGCAATTTCCGCTCTCGTAGTCTTGCGTCAAGGCGTTATCACTTGATTTAGGTCAAGGCATCGCCCGTCGTTGCCCGCAAGGATAGACCCGTTAGCCTTAACGGGGGAATACTATGACGAATATTGAACTCATTTATTTATGTGTTGTCGTTGGTGGAACATGCGCCTTTGCCGTAACATTGGCATATCAATCCTGGAGAAATCCACGCGAAGAATAGAGTGCTGGCCAATTTTTCTTAGTGACGGTAGTTTGCGCCATCATTTGGAGAAATAATTTTGCCGCACACTAAAGCAAGTGGCTCACAGGGCGATTGTGAAGCAGAAATTCGCATCGCCTTTTTGAAACAAGCTGAATGGTGCGAAATTCTTGGCTCGCCGTTTACCGCGCGGGTTTGTACTGTGGCGTCGGAGGTTCTTGATCATTCGACCGAGACCGGAAGGCGGATTTTAACCTGGGCCGGTAATTCCGGCGGTTCTGATGATGCGCTCGCATTGC
>CAJQND010000360.1 GCA_905479595.1 uncultured Hyphomicrobiales bacterium | reverse complement strand
CAAGCACATGACCACTCGCCACAAGGCGGTCCACCAGAATTTGGCCGGATTTGTCATCGTCCAATACGCGGGTATCTGACACCGTGAGCACGGCAATGTTCAATGGTATAAAGCTGCGTTTTTCGTCAAGTCCCGGCATCGCTATCACCCCCTTCCGACAAACGGCATTTTTGTTGCCATGACGGTTACGAACTGGACATTGGCGTCGAGCGGCAAGCTGGCCATGTAGAGCAGGGTTTCGGCAACATGGCGGACATCCATAACCGCTTCAGGGGCAATAGAACCGTCGGCCTGCGGCACTCCGGTAACCATTGGTGCTGCCATATCGGTGAGCGCGTTTCCAATATCGATCTGGCCGCAAGCTATGTTAAATGGCCGTCCATCGAGCGATATGGTTTTGGTCAGCCCGGTTATTGCGTGTTTTGACGACGTATAAGGTGCCGAACCAGGGCGCGGGGCGTGGGCCGAGACGGAGCCATTATTGATAATCCTTCCGCCTTGCGGATCCTGATGGCGCATCATCGCAAATGCACCGCGCGCGCATAAAAATGAGCCGGTAAGATTTACATCAATGACCTGGCTCCATTCTTCCGGCGCAATTTCATCGATAGTCCGCCCGCGTACATTTGTGCCGGCATTGTTGAATACAATGTCGAGACGCCCGAAATTCTGCTTTATGGCAGCGAACAGATCATCGACAGAGCCCGGGTCGGAGACATCACACGCAACAGCGAGCGCGTTCGTGCCAGCAGTTCCGGCTTCCGCAATTGTATCCTCCAGGGCACTTAACCGCCGCCCGGTGAGCGCCACGCGATAACCAGCCTCAAGAAAAGCCAGCGCAGATGCCCGGCCAATGCCGGAGCCCGCACCTGTTATGAGTGCAAATTTTTCTGGAGATCCCATGGTAATGCCTTTCCCGATTACGTTTCCGGTGCGCACCCTACCGGGGATCGGGGTTTAGGAAAAGGCATCTTCCATGGAAGATTTTCGCTCCGTGATATAGGCATTAAGCGCTTCGTCAATTCCTTCATCCAAAGGTGGTGCTTCGTAAGCTGCCAGTTTGGCTTTCCAAAGCTCATTGGCACGCACGGATGCATCTTTTCCGCCTTCCAGTTCCCATTGTTCAAATGAGTTGTTGTCGGCTATTTCAGAACGCCAGAAGGCTGTTTCAAAGTTTTCGCGTGTGTGAGCGCTCCCGAGATAATGATTGCCCGGTCCCACTTCGGCAATGGCATCAAGTGCCTGGCCATTTTCTGACAAATCCACCCCTTGAGCGAACTTTTGCAACATGGAAAGCTGGTCTGCATCAATGATGAATTTTTCATAAGAGCTCACCAATCCGCCTTCCAGCCAGCCTGCTGCATGCAAGGCAAAATTCACACCGGCCATCAGGGTCGGCATGATGGTGTTGGAACTCTCATGTGCTGCTTGCGCATCCGGTAACTTGGACCCGCAAAGCGAGCCGCCCGAGCGGAACGGCACGCCAAGCCTGCGTGCCAGCTGAGCAGCGCCATACAATACCAGAGCCGGTTCCGGGGTGCCAAATGTGGGCGCACCAGATTGCATGGACATTGACGATGCAAAAGTGCCGAACACCACTGGCGCACCTGGCCGGCACAATTGCGCAAATGCCATTCCGGCAGAGGCTTCTGCCAAAATCTGGGTCAGTGTGCCGGTCACAGTTACCGGGCTCATCGCACCAGCCAGAATAAATGGTGAAACAACACAGGCTTGATTGTTACGGGCATAAACTTTCAACGCCCCCACCATGGTGTCGTCAAAAACCATTGGCGAATTGGCGTTGATGAGGTTGATCATCACGCAGTTATTGTCGACAAACTCGTCTCCAAAAACCAGTTTGGCCATCGCCACACTGTCTTCGGCACGTTCCGGCGCGGTAACCGACCCCATAAATGGTTTGTCAGAATATTTGATGTGGGAATAGACCATATCGAAATGGCGTTTGTTTACAGGGATGTCGACTGGTTCACAGACAGTGCCACCAGAGTGGTGCATGGACGGGGACACATAAGCGAGTTTTACGAAGTTGCGGAAATCCTCAATAGTTGCATAACGGCGGCCATTATCCAGATCACGCACAAAAGGTGGGCCGTAAACAGGCGCAAAAACCGTATTTTTTCCCCCAATCTCAACAGAACGCTCCGGGTTACGGGCATGCTGGGTGAACTGTTTCGGCGCCGTTTTTAAAAGTTCACGCACCAGGCCTTTGGGAAAGTGAACCCGCTCGCCCTTAACGTCTGCGCCAGCGTCTTTCCACATTCCTAGCGCTTCGGCATCATCGCGAAATTCAAGCCCGATTTCTTCCAGAACCTTATCTGCATTCGCTTCAATCAGGTTGAGCCCTTCTTCGCTCAAAACCTCATATTCCGGCAACTGGCGCTTGATGTAAGTCATCTGCGTAACTGTTGTGGTCCCACGCAAGGCGCGGCGTGCTTCCGCACCACCACCGCCGCCACGGCGCGAACGCCTTCTTCCACCAGCTTCTACTTGCCCGCTCTCTGCCATATCGATTGCTCCCAAGAACTGCGCTTATTTTAAATTCAATAATACTTATTCACCGGTGTTGAGCCCAGTGAACGAGTTGAAACGCCTCTTGTTCACACAGATGCGACCTATGAGCCGCAAGTATCCCCTCCGAATTTTACGAATAAGCCACAAACGACATAAACTGCCTTGACTGCGACATAAAGAAAAATTTATATAAAAATATCTTTATATTCTTTTCGGGATTTAGAACAATGACTATTCTATCTGATCGGGCGTGGCGGAGCACCGGGCGGGATGCAGGCATCAAGGTGTCATTTGAATTTTTCCCCCCGACAACGGAAAAAGCGGTCAGCAATCTGGTGAACACCGCAAACGACCTGGCGCAATTTGATCCAGATTTTGTCTCTGTTACCTATGGCGCAGGCGGCACGGGGAATGATTGCTCATTCGACGCCATACAAACCCTCCGCAAGAGCGGTGATATGAATGTTGCTGCCCATCTCACCTGTGCAGGTGCCACCAAGCGCCAGTCAGACCAGAAAATTCGCGAATACGCCGCCGCCGGTATCCGGCATATCGTCGCTCTGCGCGGCGACGCCCCAAGCGGACAGCCATATGCCCCGCACCCTGGTGGCTATGAAAACGCTGCTGAATTAGTTGCAGGCATTCGCAAGATTGGCGATTTTGATATTTCGGTGGCAGCCTACCCCGAAACACACCCCGACGCGCCTTCCCGGGCGGCAGATATATTCAACCTCAAAAAGAAACTAGATGCCGGGGCAAACCGCGCGATCACCCAGTTCTTTTTCGACAATGAAAGTTATTTCAAGCTGCTGGACGACACGCAAGCGGCCGGAATAGAAGCGCCCATTGTGCCAGGTATCCTGCTAATCCATGATTTCAACCGCGTGCGGAGCTTCGCGCAAGCTTGTGGCGCTTCTGTACCAGCGTGGCTGGAAGCACGGTTTGAGGGACTGGAGAACGATCCAGAGACCCATCAAATGATGGCCGTCAGTGTCGCGGTTGAACAGGTTTTGGAACTTGCAGCAGAAGGCTGCGACAACTTCCATTTCTTCACCTTGAACAAGTCTGGCATTGCCTCAACAGTATGCCGCACACTGGGTCTGTCTCCGGCATTGGAAAACCGGTCAGCGGCTTAATTTTTACCCGGATTTGAAGATCATCTGAACCCTATCGTTACGGGGGGTCGGTATCAGACGCGCGGATGTCGCTGTTAAATGATCCACCGCGGCTGCGACTGCCCATAAGTTTAAGACGGATTTTTTAGAGCGAGGCGTGATGGCACAACTCACCATAGTTTACTGGCGTGATATTCCAGCCCAGGTCATTGTAAAAGCGGGCCGCACAAAGGAGTCGCGCAAACTCACCGAGCGTTTCGAGCAGGCCATCGATATGGCCGCCATGCGCTCTGGCGCGTCAGAAACAGATGCCTATCTTGAAGAATGGCGGCGCGACCCTGCGAGTGTTGACGGCGACCTTGCCCAAATCGCTGATGAAACCGCAGCGCGGATCGAAGCAGAATATGACGCAGAACACCTTAAACAACTTATTGAAAACGGCGGTCACGCTGCAAGCTGACGCGAAAGAAAGTTAAATAAAATGACACGGACAGTCCTGGCTTCGGCCACTAAGGAAGTTGTAATGGGGTTCGACCAACCCTTTTGCGTAATCGGCGAGCGTATCAATCCGACGGGCCGGAAAATTCTGGCTGCTGAAATGAAAGAGGGTAATTACGAGCGTGTGAAATCTGATGCCATTGCCCAGGTCGCTGCGGGTGCAATGGTATTGGATGTAAATGCTGGTATTCCGTTGGCTGATGAACCACAGATTCTCGCCGATTGCATCGAATTGGTCCAGGGGTTGGTCGACGCGCCAATCTGTATCGATTCTTCGATTATTGATGCACTTGAAAAAGGCCTCTCGGTAGTGAAAGGCCGCCCCTTGGTGAACTCGGTAACCGGTGAAGATGAAAGCCTTGATCGGGTGCTCCCATTGGTCAAAAAATATGACTGCGCGGTCGTCGCAATCTCAAACGACGAGACAGGCATTTCTGAAGATCCTGATGTGCGATTTGAAGTTGCCAAGAAAATCGTCCAGCGTGCAGCCGACTATGGCATCAAGGCAGAAGATGTGGTGGTTGACCCGTTGGTCATGCCCATCGGCGCGATGAACACAGCTGGCCAGCAGGTATTTGCCCTGTTGCGGCGCTTGCGCACAGAACTAAAAGTCAACACCACCTGTGGGGCTTCGAATGTTGCATTCGGCATGCCTAACCGTCGCACCTTGACCGGATTTTTCCTGGCCATGGCCGCGGGCCACGGTATGACATCAGCGATCATGAACCCACTGCACGATGAAGACATGCATGCGATTTTTGCTGCCAATACACTGAACGGTCTCGATCCTGATTGCCGCAAATGGGTGGCAAAATTTCGTGATCCCGCATCAGAAGGCACAGGCGCGGGGGGCGCACGCGAAGGCCGCCGCCGCCGGCGCGCGTGATTCAGCAAGGACCTGAAACCCATGAGTGACGGCGAAAAGCAGGCACTGGTTGTTTTTACGCCATCAGGCAAACGTGGGCACTTTCCGCTTGGAACGCCCCTGCTTTCAGCCGCTCGCTCTCTTGGCGTCGATATTGATTCAGTATGTGGCGGGCGCGCCATATGCGGACGTTGCCAGGTCACATTTGGTACCGGCGCATTTGCCAAGCACGGCATCACCTCTTCCGCGGACCATCTGACCGACATTTCCAAAGTTGAAATACGTTATGATGAAAAGCGTGGTCTTGCAGCCGGACGACGGCTTTCCTGCCAGGCAAAACTGCAAGGCGACATCGTTATCGATGTCCCGCCTGAAAGCCAGGTCCACAAGCAAGTTGTGCGAAAGCGCGTTGAAACTCATGCGATAGAACTCGACCCGGTAACGCGGCTTTATTATCTCGAAGTCGAAGAACCCGATATGCACAAGCCGTCGTCAGACCTGGAGCGGGTCTACGACGCATTGCGCGATCAGTGGAGCATCGCCAATGTCACCTGCGACATGCGCATTCTGTCAGAACTGCAAGGTGTATTGCGCGCGGGCGCATGGAAAATTACCGTTGCGGTACACCATCGCCTGCCCGGCGGCATGCCTCAAATCACCGGCATATGGCCTGGATTTCATGAACGCGCTTACGGTCTGGCAATCGATGTGGGTTCAACGACAATTGCAGCCCATTTGTGCAACCTCGCCACCGGCGAAGTTCTAGCCTCGTCGGGCCTGATGAACCCGCAAATCCGTTTTGGCGAAGACCTTATGAGCCGGGTTTCCTATGTCATGATGAACCCTGGCGGCGACGTGGAAATGACCGCTGCGGTGCGTGATGCGATTAACGTGCTCACCAATCAGGTCAGCATCGAGGCCAAGGTTGATCCAAATAACATTATGGAAGCGGTGCTGGTTGGCAATCCGGTCATGCATCACCTTTTACTCGGCATTGACCCGATAGAGCTGGGTGGAGCTCCATTTGCTCTGGCAACCGGGTCGGCAATCACAAGGCCAGCGCGAGAACTGGATCTTAAGCTTCACGGCGGTGCCCATGTTTATGTATTGCCCTGCATTGCGGGTCATGTCGGGGCCGATGCTGCAGCGGTTGTGCTTTCAGAAGGCCCGCACCTGATGGAAGAGATGACCTTGATTGTTGATGTCGGCACCAATGCCGAAATCATACTCG
>CAJQND010000359.1 GCA_905479595.1 uncultured Hyphomicrobiales bacterium | reverse complement strand
AGAAGAGATCGACACCAATCGTACTGAACGGCTTGGCAAATATGACACCAATGGCGACGGCAAATTGAGCTTGCAGGAATTTGAAGGCCTGTGGATGGAAACCTATCGCAAGATGATGGTGCGCAGCTTCCAGCACTTTGACACAGATGGTGATGCGATGGTGACCCTTGAAGAATACAAGAAGCCGCTGGCAAATGTTGTTGAACGCCGCGACCGCAATGGCGATGGCGTGCTCTCAAAAGAAGATCGCCCGCGCCGAGGAATGCACAAGAGCAAACACCGTCATGGCGATGGCAAAAAGAAAGATAGTGAGAGTTCAAACTAATCGTTTAGAGCCACATTGGACCAATTCACTGGTTCAATCGCTCCGCGTGGCATGCTATGCCGCGCGGAGTTTTTTGATTCTAGGAACCTTCACTCATGCAGTCGGCACATTATCCCATCAAGCGCGCCCTTCTCTCCGTTTCTGACAAAACAGGCCTGATCGAATTCGCCAAGGCGCTGGCATCCGCCGGTGTGGAACTCGTCTCTACCGGTGGCACAGCGCGGGCAATCGCCGAAGCCGGGATCGCGGTGCGCGACGTGGCTGACCTGACCGGGTTTCCTGAAATGATGGATGGGCGGGTAAAAACCCTCCATCCCATGGTGCATGGTGGCATTCTTGCAATACGTGGCGATGAGGCCCACGAGGCGGCCCAATCGGCGCATAAAATCTCCAATATCGATCTGGTGGTGGTAAACCTCTATCCGTTTGAGGCAACAATTGCAGCTGGCGGCGATTATGATGCAGCAGTAGAAAATATCGACATTGGCGGGCCAGCCATGATCCGCGCGGCAGCAAAGAACCATGCCAGTGTTACCACGGTGGTGGAACCCGCAGATTACCAGCTTATTATTGATGAAATTACTGCCAATGACGGTGCCACCCTGCCCGGCACGCGCCAACGCCTTGCCGCAAAGGCTTATGCACGCACGGGAGCATATGATGCTGCAATTTCCAACTGGTTTGCCGAAGAATTGAAAACAGACGCTCCTGTATTTCGCGCTTTCGGCGGCAAGCTTGTTCAAAGCCTGCGCTATGGCGAAAACCCGCACCAAAATGCCGCCTTTTATGCCAATGGGCAGATACGGCCAGGTGTGGCGACCGCCCGCCAACTCCAGGGCAAAGAGCTGTCCTACAACAATATCAACGATACAGACGCAGCATTTGAATGCGTTGCAGAGTTTGGAGCAGCCCGCCCGGCAGTCGCCATTATCAAACATGCCAACCCATGCGGCGTGGGTACCGGGGGTAGCTTGCTAGAAGCCTATGAAAAGGCCCTGCGCTGTGATCCTGTAAGTGCTTTCGGCGGCATCGTCGCGCTCAACCAACCAATTGATGGCGAGGTTGCAAAGGCGATTATTGAAGTTTTCACCGAGGTAATAATCGCTCCCGGTGCCAGCGAAGAGGCAATTGAGCTGATTGCGGGCAAGAAAAACCTGCGCCTTCTCCTGACCGATGGCCTGCCAGACCCGGCAGAGGGCGGAGTTGTGTTCAAATCAGTCTCCGGCGGAATGCTGGTGCAATCGCGTGATGGCGGCTGCATTGCAGAAAATGATCTCAAGGTAGTGACCAAGCGCACACCAAGCGCTGCTGAGTTGGTGGATCTCATTTTCGCGTTCCGGGTCGCAAAACACGTTAAGTCGAATGCTATTGTCTATGTGAAAGACGGGGCAACGGTGGGCGTTGGCGCCGGTCAGATGAGCCGGGTCGACTCTGCCCGAATCGCGGCGCGCAAATCAGGTGATGCGGCAGAAACCGCCGGACTCAAAACTCCGCTGGCGCAAGGCTCGGTAGTGGCATCTGATGCCTTTTTCCCGTTTGCTGATGGCTTGCTGCAAGCAGCCGAAGCTGGTGCCACAGCAATTATTCAACCCGGCGGGTCCATGCGTGATGATGAGGTGATTAAAGCAGCCGATGAGGCCGGTCTTGCCATGGTATTCACCGGCATGCGGCATTTCCGGCACTAGCGACAGGTTTGCGACCAATTAAATCGGTTCGCCTTCCACTTCCTGTTCAAGTCTTTTCTCGGCGTCTTTTGCGCCTTCCAGGAAGGGGTGAACCTTCAACGCCCGTCGCAACGCTTTAAGGGCTTCTTTCTTGTTTTCCATCGCCTGGTGCACAAGTCCCAGGCCAGACAATGCACCAAAATGACGTGGCTCGATATCAAGCACCTGGTCGATGTCTGCCAGCGAACGCTTGTACTCGCCTTCATAAAAATAAACTGTGGCCCGTTTGTTCCAGGCTTCCGCATAGTCAGGTACAAGTTCAATTACGGTGGTCAGAATGCGCAATGCCTTTTTATTTTCGCCCACAGTCATCGCTTTCACCGCTTGCCCCATGAGTAATTCCACCGATGGTGAGGGGTGACGCAGCCATAACTGCCAAATGGCCTGCTCAATGGTTTTCGCCGTTGAGGCGTCTTGTGCCCCTTTGAGCCGGGTCAGCAGGCTGTTTGCAAGTTCGGCCTCGATCTTGGCCTTATCGCTCTCGCTTAGTTCAGGTTTGCTGACACTTTTTTCATCCACATCTGGTGCAGATGGGTCTTTGCCATCAATTAACGGCTGCGTTTGCGCAAAGGCACTCCCGGTTACCAGCAGAAGAATCACAGCAATTTGGGCAAAAAGATTTTTCATGGCCTAAATGTAGGCGCAAGTGGACAGTGCGTCCATAACCCGTCTCATCACGTATTCTCGATGATAGACAGCAAAAAGCACCGCGTTGCGGGCTGCCCACGGTGCCGGAAACGGGAAACAGGAATGCCTTAACCCTGGCGGGCTTTAAAGCGGCGCTGGGTTTTGTTGATCACGTAGAGTCGGCCTTTACGACGCACAACCCGATTATCGCGATGACGCTTTGCAAGCGACTTAAGAGAATTACGGACTTTCATGATACTACCTGCTAGCGGGGCCCAGAACATGCCGGGCCGGAAATCTTTGAATTCGAGCCGGAAAATAGTGTTGTGGCGGGGTGAAGTCAACCGGTAAAGCGCGAAAAGCTGGTGGTGAATTTTTACCGGACAAATGACGGAGGTGAATTTTTTTACCTTGCGTGCACCAACCGCTACGCGCCAACCTCCACGCTGGCGTCAATACTATGGCGCTTTTTACATGGAGCGCATGGCCATGGCCAGTGCATTTACACAAACCCAAGCGGCATTCCCAGCGTCCAGGACCTATATCACTGGAATGGCCCTGGTTATCGCCGCTGGCACTTGCTTGAGTTTCGGCGGACTTTTGTTTCGCCTAATTTCTTCATCTGATGTCTGGCAGGTTTTTCTCTACCGTTCAGTGTTCTTGATTTTGGCCATGGTGCCCATCATTCTCTACGCAAATAAGGGCAAATTCTTTAGTATTTTCTATCGGGCAGGCTGGAATGGGGTCATAGCGGGCTTTTGCCTGGCGCTGGCAAGTGTGAGCTTCATTACATCGCTCACCTATACAACGGTTGCAAATGCGGCATTCATGGTCGGTTCCGTGCCGTTTTTCAGCGCATTGCTTGGTTGGTGGCTGCTGCGTGAAAAAGTGAGCAAGCAAACCGTAATTGCCATCGCCGTTGCTTTTTGCGGCATGGGATTGATGATGGGTGCTGGAATTGGCGACGGCCAGATTTTAGGCAGTTTTCTGGCGCTGTACGCCTCGCTGGCGTTTGCATGTTACACCGTAATTCTTCGCTGGAATGAGCGAGCGGAGATGTTGCCTTCAGTGTTTTGGAGCGGCGTATTTGTCGCCGGGTTCGCGTTTGTCATTTTAGTATTTCCCTCGCCATTCCGCGCAAGCTACGGGATAAGTGAATTAGCAATATCTGGCCATGATCTGGCGCTATGCATGACTATGGGAATGGCCCAAATGGCGCTTGGCTTAATCCTCTACACGATTGGCGCAAAATGGGTGCCCGCAGCAGAACTAGGTCTCGCGACACTTGTTGAACCGGTTTTAGGCACGCTTTGGGTCTGGATTTTTATCAATGAAGTCCCAAGCAACATGACCCTCGCCGGCGGCGTGATTATCATGGCTGCAATCGCCGGGCGCGCAATGTCTGGCGTTATGAAAAACCGTCTTCCGCGCGCTGGTGTTTAAGAACTTCCACTTCGCTACCCACAGCCCTATATAAGAGCGGCAGAATTTGAAGTTGGGAGCCTTGCGGCTATGGACCTTGCCATAACATTATCCATCATTGGCTTGGCTCTTGCCGGGATTTCATGGGTGGTTGTTCTTGAAAAACGGCCCAAAGACCCCGCCAAGCCTTTACTCATTCCAACCACGCCAATTCTTTTCCTGTTGCTTGTTGTAATCTTACTTGCCGCCGCCCATCTTCTTACATTAGTTACGGGAACACCTCATACAGGCCGCCGAGGACTTGGATAATATTTCCAAAAACCGAACCTGATGACTGGCGGTAAAAGAGTGAACCGTTTAACTTGCGCAGATAGAAATACGAATCGGGAATATGACAATGAAAACGTCTTTTTGGTGTCGCACATCAATCGTTGCAGGGTTTTCTGCAGTACTGTTCTGGAGCGCGGCA
>CAJQND010000358.1 GCA_905479595.1 uncultured Hyphomicrobiales bacterium | reverse complement strand
GAGGCTGCGCCAAACGAAGGTTTACTGGCATTTGGAAGTACCGTTCCAGACCATGGCGGGCCAATAAGAAATCTCAGTGAAACTGGCGATCTGAATGAAGCTGCCGCGAACCTCTTCCGGTTCCTGCATGAACTGGACCATGAGGCAGACCGTATCGCTGTCATGTCGGTGCCAAACAACGGTCTTGGGGAGGCCATCAATGACCGGTTGAGCCGTGCTGCTGCTGCAAGCTAGCAACTGCGCCGGCTGACCTTGCACGCAAAAAATTCAGTTTAGAACTTGCCGTTATCGTTTTTCCATTCGCTGCGCGGCGCAATCTTCTCGGTCGTGTCCCAATGCTCAACGATTTCGCCATTTGAGGCTCGAAAAAGGTCGTAAAATGCAGAATGGACGCCATCATAATTGCCTTCGCTGACGCATAGTACAAAATTGCCCTCGGCCAGAACGCGATGGACGCGGCGGTAGTCGATACGTCTGACGCCCTCGTTCTTCGCTTCCAATGCGGACAGCAAAATAGATATGTCATTTCCCAGTCGCGGGTTGTGTTCAACATAGGTGTTCTTGTTAAGGAAATCAGTCAACCGGTCGAGTTGCCCTTCCACAAGCACGGTATCAACGAAACGTCTCACAAAAGCACGGTTGCTTTCCGTTAGTTCGGTGTCAACGATTTCGGTTGATCCGTCCACCATGTTTTGTCCCGATGGATTTGGCCCCAGCCGTTCCTGAATATTATCCCAATGCTCCACGGCACGGCCATCTTCAAACCTGAAAACTTCAAAGCCGATCTTGCGGCTCGCAAAATCATATTCGGTATGCGCAAAGACAAAATCGCCATCCTCGAATGCTCGCACAATGTTCACTCGGGGGGAGGTTTTAGAAAGACGTTGGAAGAGTGCCGCCAGCCCCTCGCTCCCTTCTTTGGTTTGCGGGTTGTGCTGAATGTATTTTGCTTCATCAACCACGGCAATAGGTCCGGGATCACCAGTTTCAATGCTTTTCAACAATGCCCAGATTTGATCTTTTTTCGACAATGTCATGGATTTCACTACCTAGGGGTCAGGGGTCATAGCCAGTCTTTGCGCATTAGTATTATGTCGGCATTTGGCTGTGATCTCAACCGACCTCGAGTGTGCCCCCAAAGGCGTGCGAGAACATTAAACCAATCTATGGTGTTCGCTCTGGTGCGACGACTAACGCGACACCAACAACTGCCACCGCCATGCCTGCAAGCGCCACCGGCCCGACCGGCTCATCAAGTATCAGGTAGCCCAGCAGCGTCGCCACCGGTGGAACAAGGAAGAACATGCTGGTCATGCGTGAAACCGCCCCACGCCGGATCAGAATGGTCAACAGAACCATTGCGATCAACGACAGAAAAACAACCATGTAGGCCAGTGCTGCGACAAACGCAGGTGTCCAGTGGATCACACCGTCTTCGAAGATCAGCGCAAGCGGGCTTATCAGCAGTGCTGCCACAAAAAACTGAATGGCAGAGCCGGAGCGTGGGTCCATCTCGGCGCAAAATTTCTTTTGATACAGCGTTCCGAATGTGATGCCGAGTAGTCCCACGAAGGCCCATGCCATCCCCTCAACGCTGCCCAGACCCAGCGAGAGCTTACGCGCCACGACCAGGGCAACGCCGGTGAAACCCAGGATCAGGCCGAACCATTGGCGCCGCGTCACCCGCTCACCCAGCAATGGCCCAACGACAGCCGCAGTGAGAATTGGCTGCATGCAAACAATCAAAGCTGCCACGCCTGCACCTACCCCCATGCCCATCGCCAGCCAGACACCACCGAAGTAAAGCGCCTGCAACAATGCTCCAGCAACGGCGATATGTCCCACTTCCAACCAGCTTTTTGGCCAAGGCGCGCCCATTGCCAGCGCGACGCAGGTCATCAATAGCGTGACTACAAAATACCTAAGGCCGAGGAAGGTCAGCGTTTCCGCATGCCCAAGACCGATTTTGGCAGCAATGAACCCGCTGCTCCACAACAGCACGAACACTGCCGGAATTGTAAGGAGCGTAAGGTCTTGGCGAAGCAGGGCGGGTCGTTCATCCATCACAAAATTCCTGCCGTGCCAGCCGGGAGTTATCCGCCACCAGTGCGCTCTCGGACTTTTAAAAATTGGAAATTCATGTCTACAAACCTGGGGAAATCAAGTCAAACAACGTAAAGTCATTGGCTGTTCCTGAAACACTGCGGACATTTTAGGTTCCACTGCAAATGGCGACTCGCCGATCAGCATTGGATGGCTTTTTGCAAACCATTTGTTGTCACAATTTGGTTTTAAGCCCTGCCTTGCGCAGTCCTTCCATTAATCCCTCAATCAGTTCCGGTTGCATACCGCGGGCCTGAAATGGTTGCTCAGGGTCGTTAGAGTAGTCAGGTTTCAGTTCCAAAACTCTTGCAAGTGTAGCCTCGGCTTTTGCCTGATCACCGTCCATTGCATATGCCGCCGCAAGAGCCGCCTGTACCATGTAGTTGCGGGGTAGGTTTACAATTTGAGCATAGTCAATTGACCCGCCATAGTCGCCCTGCAGAAAAGCATGCAGCTGCCAAATAAAATCCCACCAACTCTGGTGCTTGGGATTGAGCTTCTTGGCACGTGTCACCCATTCCTTTCCGGTTTCCCACTCGCCTGAATACGCCATCCAAGTCCCAAGGTCGGCCAATACGAAGGAATCATTCGGATTCAATTCAATCGCTTTTTTTGCGTAGTTTTGGAAAACGGTACGTTCTTCACCCAGGATTTGGCTGCGAATGGCGAGGGCATAGAATGCGTCCGGGTTATCGGGGTCCAGATCAATGGCCTTATGCGCTGCAGCCAAGGAATTTTTGTCCCAACCATCTGAGGTGTCAATCGTATATTTTTTTGATTCAACGTAAGCGAATGCCAGACGAGACCAGCCAAGTGAATAACCCGGATCAGACTTGACGGCGTTTTTAAGACAGTCGCGGGCCTTGCGGTGCCTGTCAGGAGCAAAATTTTCATAGAACCAATAGGACAATAATACACATTCATAGGCAGACAGGTTTTCAGGCGCTTTCTTTGCCAGTTCAGCGATTAAGGTAGAGTCGAATATCGGCGCGTCTGAAGAACCAATTTGCGAAACAATCTTTCGCGCAACTTCGAGCTGAACGTCTAACACGCTTGCCGCAGACAGATCGCGGTCAAACGGCCCAGGGGAATTGAGCTGTCGGCAATTCCGGGCATCCGTGAAAGTGGTGGTCACACGTAGCTGGTTATCTGCACGTCTTACCGTTCCTGCGAGGATAAAATCTGCATTGAGATCAGATCGGATTTTTGCGCAATCCTCGCCCTGAAACTCAGCGGTAGTACTCGGCGCAAATACGAAAAGATTTGAGAATTCCGCAAGTAAGGCGTTTATGTCCCGGCTTAACCCTTTTGCAAAAAAAGCATCGTTCTTTGGTGTGCCAACTTCCTCAAAGGGCAAAACGGCGATGCGTGGTCCTGTTGGCATGGAGGGTGCTGGGTCACGAGAAAAAAGAAAGTTGCCCGACAAGACAATCACCACTGCGGCTACAACGCCTGTCACAATAGGCCAATTACGCATGGCGTGGCGTCTACGTAAGTCGCGAGCCGCTTTTTCAGGCCAGCAAAAAACTTCAATTGATCTTTCTATATTTTTCAACTTGCGATGGCCGATGCTGGAGAAACGGCTATCGACTTTTCCCACAATCTGGTCCGCGACAACGCCAGAAATACATACACCGCCCGTTGGCGCCAGTGGTTCCAGCCTAGCAGCAATGTTCAACCCATCGCCCAACACATCTGTATCAGTCACATTTACATCGCCGAAATGCTGGCCAATTCGGAATGCAAAAACATCTGTGCTGCTGTTATTAAGTTCGTGTTGAATAGCAATCGCGGCAGATACGGAAGCAACTGCACTGGGAAACATCGCGATAACACTGTCTCCAGCGGTCTGAATGATTTCACCACCGCACAATTCAATATTTGCGTCGATGATTTTGCGTGACGCCACAATTGCTGCCAATGCAGCAGCCTCATCTTCTTCCATGCGCCGACTGAAACCAACTGCGTCAGCGACGAACAGGGCCGCTAATTGCCGTCCCAATGAGTTCCTCCCAGAATCCGTCTTGAAATTCCTCGCACTATAGCGTCGCCATGAGATTAAGTCACATGAATGCCTGATCTCGGATCAAACCCTCTATCTTGACAACAGCGGACGTTCCCGAATTCGAGAGCGAATTCTGCGTCTGTCACCCGTTTTGGAAAACCCGCGTATATTTGGCCTTGCGTTTCAAGTGACGCTGGACATTTCCCGGCACTGCACAACGGATGTCTGTTTAATGAGTATGTGATCTAGACCTTTATGCGAATGCGGGATTAAACTCCGTCGATGGACTCAAGACCTTTTCAACGCTCCACCCTTTCACCCCAAGTTCTTGTCCGATCTGCCGCCGCCATTTGTAGGAATAAAACATGACGGAAAACCAAGAGTATGATGTTGCAATTGTCGGCGCGGGTGCCGCCGGGCTCGGTGCCGCCAGGGCTTTGACACAACAAGGCAAGAGTTTCGTTCTGTTTGAAGCGTCGCACCGGATCGGCGGGCGTGGTTACACCGAGGAAGTTCTTCCAGGCGTTCCCTTTGACCTTGGGTGTCATTGGATGCATTCAGCCTCCCTCAACCCGATGGTTAAGTTCGCTGATGATTTCGGCGTTTCCTATACGAAAGGCCGCAGTTCGCGCGCTATTCATTCAAATGGCAAATGGAGCGATGATGATGATTTCGCGGATTGGGATAGTTTCAATGAGCGCCAGCAAAAATTGATTGAAAAGAGCGCGTTGAGTGACACTGACTGTTCTACTTTTGACGCCACAGAGCGAGAACACCGCTGGACACCACTTTATGATTACTGGTCTTCGGTATTGGCCTCTTGTGATGTTGACCAAATTTCGATTGCCGATTTTATGGCGTACAATGACACAGGTGAAAACTGGCCGTTAAAAGGTGGATATGGAACGCTTCTGTCGCATCTGGGGGCTGACTTTCGGGTTTCGTTGAACTGCGCTGTCCAAACAATTAACTGGTCAGACAAGGGGGTAAAACTCGACACCACCAAGGGGACCGTCCGTGCAAAGCGTGTCCTGGTGACCGTATCGACTGGCATTCTTGCTGCGGGCGACATTAGTTTTGTCCCAGAACTGCCCGATTGGAAGAGCGAGGCAGTATCTGGGTTGCCGCTTGGCAACCATAACCGCATTTGCCTAGCCTACGACCGTGACGTGTTCGGCACCGATGTACCCTCCGGTGTCACCACCGATGCGATAGACGATGTCCCCATGGCTTTCGACATCCGCCCCTTTGGCTTCAACTATGTGGTGGGCCTTACCGGGGGACGTTTTGCCGATTGGCTGGAACGCGCAGGCCAGCAAGCCTCGCTCGATTATGCTGAGAAAAAACTCCAGGCTTTGTTTGGCAGCGATATCACCAAACACGTAACCGCCCACATCGTTACCGCGTGGCGCAGCGACCCCTGGACCAAGGGCGCGTATTCATGCGCCCTGCCAGGCCAGGCGCACCAGCGCGCCGAGCTTGCCAAACCGATAGATGAAATAATTTATTTTGCCGGAGAAGCTACCTCCCCAGAATTTTATTCAACTGCCCACGGTGCCTTTCTGTCAGGAATTGCGGCAGCGGAAGAAATGACGTGAACCAAAGCTAGACCTTTTCGCGTTTGGGTGATTAAAGTCTGCCAATGGACAAAAAACCTTCTCAGCCTTCCGCACCCTCGGCGCAAACGCTTGCCCGGTTTGCGGAAATTACCGGTGCTCAATATGCCCTGACCTCGCCAGAGGACATGAGCGGATATCTGAGCGAATGGCGCGATAAGTTCACCGGAAATGCGGCCATGGTTCTGCGCCCCGCCAACACAACACACGTGTCTGAAATACTTAAACTTGCGAACGAAACCAACACAAAAATTGTTCCGCAAGCGGGCAATACCGGGCTTGTTGGCGCGCAGATCCCGTTTGAAACAGGCCACGAGGTCGTGCTCTCGTTGTCGCGCCTCAACAAAATTCGTGACATTGATGCGCTCGACAATACGATGATTGCCGAGGCTGGATGCATTTTGCAAAAAGTGCAGGAAGCCGCCAGTGACGTAGAAAGGCTTTACCCCATGCGCATTGGCTCTCAGGGAACCTGTCAAATTGGTGGTAATCTTGGTTCCAATGCCGGTGGCATCGCCACGCTTGCCTATGGAAATGCCCGTGACCTTGTATTGGGCCTTGAAGTTGTGCTGGCCGATGGCCGCATCTGGAACGGCCTCAACCGATTGCGTAAAAATAACACCGGATATGATCTGAAAAACCTGTTCATTGGCGCGGAGGGAACGCTCGGCGTCATTACGGCTGCTGCACTGAAACTCTATCCAAAGCCGATGGACCGGCAGGTGGCGATTGCGGGGCTGGCAGATACGAACGCGGCCATCACCTTGCTGGCACTTGCCAGAAGCCGGATGGGTAATGGAGTGAGCGGTTTTGAGCTGCTACCCCGTTTTGGAATTGAAATGGTCGCCAAACACACCGATTTCCGCGATCCAATGGAAACAGCCTACCCTTGGTATGTGCTGTTTGAGATCACCGGTGGTAATGCCCCGGACAGTTTGCGGCCCGTAATAACGGAAATTCTTGAACAAGCCTTCACACAAGGCATTGTTGAAGATGCAGCACTTGCTGCCTCAGAAGCCCAGGCAGACAGGTTCTGGCTTATGCGCGAGCAACTGACCGAAGTGCAAAAGCACGAAGGTGGTTCTGTAAAGCATGATGTATCGGTACCAGTTTCCAGCGTACCTGATCTGATTTCACGCGGATTGAAGGTATTGGAACAAATCATGCCGGAGTGCCGTCCCCTGCCCTACGGCCATGCTGGAGATGGCAATATTCACTTCAACATTACCCAGCCTGAAGGCATGGATAAACAGGCTTTTCTGGACCGTTGGGATGATTTGAGCGAACCGATTATCGACATCACCCTTGATCTTGGCGGCTCAATCAGCGCTGAGCACGGCATCGGGCGGCTAAAGCGCGACATGATGCCAAGAATCAAGTCGCCAGTAGAACTGAATATGATGCAGGACCTAAAAGTGTTGTTTGATCCAAACAATATCCTCAATCCTGGAAAAGTGTTGCCGGCGCGTCATGACTGATCAACCCAACCTGTCGTTCAGAC
The DNA here is from genome assembly GCA_905479595.1 of uncultured Hyphomicrobiales bacterium. GTDB lineage: Bacteria > Pseudomonadota > Alphaproteobacteria > Rhizobiales > CAJQND01 > CAJQND01. The sequence goes on along the minus strand of CAJQND010000358.1, from coordinate 2,153 downwards.
CTCTCGAAGAGAGCGATGTTGCAGACGTCGTCGCACTTTGGGAGCGTTGTGGGCTGACGCGGCCCCATAACGACGCTGAGCGCGATATCGCGTTTGCCCGTGGAGAGGCTAATTCAGACATTCTTCTAGGCGAGCTGGATGACAAACTCGCAGCTTCCGTCATGGTCGGGCATGATGGCCATCGCGGCGTTGTATATTATGTATCTGTCGACCCGGCGCATCAGGGCAAAGGGTTTGGCCAGCAGATCATGCGCCATGCTGAAGACTGGCTAAAAAAGCGTGGCGTGTGGAAGCTTAATCTGATGATGCGGGCCGAAAACACCAAAACCCGCGCATTTTATGAAAAGCTTGGCTATGAAGTGGAAGACCGCCTCAACATGGCCCGGCGCATTCTTGAATAGGGCGGACCTAAAACAAATCCAGTTGCGGCTTTGGTGGTTTGGGTTTTGCCGGGCGTTTAATTTCGGTTGGTTCGGGTGCAAAAAAATCTTCCGGCGCTGAGACCATCAGCGCAGAGACTTCCGAAAGGTCAGTTTCCTCAGGCGTTAACCAGGTGGAAAAATCCTTTTGCCGGATGACCACTGGCATGCGGTGATGAATACGGCCCAAGGTTTCATTCGCTGCGGTGGTAATGATTGCCGCCGTTTCAAGTTCTGAACCATCCGGCCCCATCCAGTGTTCCCAGATACCTGCTAGACCAATCAACCCCCCATTGGCGCGGGGGACGTAATATGTTGTCTTCTTACCCGGAACATCACCTTGCCATTCATAAAAACCTGATGCTGGCACGAGGCACCGCCGGCGGCGGACAGCATGACGAAATGAGGGTTTTTCAGTGATCGTTTCTGCCCGCGCATTAATTAAAGGCTTACCTGGCTTAATTTCCTTGGCCCACCCAGGCACAAAACCCCAGCGCACGAGCGCAAATTCACGCATACCCGGATTTGTGTTTTCCCTTGCCCGGACAATGGCGATGGCTTGTCCCGGGGCTACATACTCGCGCGGTGGAAACTGCGCTTCATCGCCGTAGTCGAAATAAGTACCGACTTCTTTCGAAGAATGTGAAAGGCTAAAAAGTCCGCACACATTTGTGCTCCTTCTTTTTACGCGATAGACCAACTGCCAAAAGGAACGACCAATGACCCAACCATCTGCCCGCCCCGTTCTCGGCACCAGTATAGCGGTTTGGCGCGAGGGAAAAGTATTGATTGTTCAACGCGGCAAACATCCAAAGCAAGGCATGTGGGCATTTCCGGGAGGACATGTCGAGTTGGGAGAAACCGTCCGCGATGCTGCGTTGCGTGAGCTGCAAGAAGAGACCGGAGTAAGCGCCGAGATCACCCGTGTTGCAGATTACTTTGATCTCATCGGCAAGGACGCCGATGACCAGATTGAAAACCACTACGTGCTGATCGTCTTCGCTGCAAAGTGGCTTACAGGCGAACCCATCCCGGGAGATGATGCGGCGGACGTTTTTTGGCTTGATCCTGATAAACTTGATGAATTTCCAGGGCGGATTCTTTCATCTGTGCGCCGGGCAATAAATCTAACGCGAGTTTGATTGGCCCGGACTGCATACGCGCGCCATAGTGGTGGGATGAAAAACCTTCTCCAGATCGCATTCACGCTGATTGCTGTAGCTGCTTTTTCCAGCCTATCTCACGCCGAACCGGAATGGTGGCAGCGAGAAGGCTGGAACAAGACCGATTTTTCAAAAAAATCAATTGATTACAAAGAGATCATCTCTGGTGGTGTGCCGAAGGATGGTATTCTGGCAATTGATCAACCGAAGTTTATCGCCGCCGCCAGCGCAATAGACATTGGCGATAACGAACCGGTTATTGGCCTGTCCATCGATGGCAAGGCCAGGGCCTACCCCTTGCGCATTCTCATCTGGCACGAAATTGTGAATGATAAGCTTTCAGGCGTGCCGGTGACCGTCACCTATTGCCCGCTATGCAATTCAGCGATTGTGTTCGACCGCCGGGTCGGCGGTCAGGTTCTTGACTTTGGCACCACCGGCAAACTGCGCAATTCTGACCTTGTGATGTATGACCGGCAGAGTGAAAGCTGGTGGCAGCAGTTCACCGGCACCGGCATTGCAGGCGAAATGACAGGCGTGGAACTAAAATCCATACCCGCCCGGCTTGAGG
>CAJQND010000357.1 GCA_905479595.1 uncultured Hyphomicrobiales bacterium | reverse complement strand
TGCCATTATGGAAAATGCCGATGCGTTGCGGGCCCGCACACCTGTGCCAATCTTTAAAGACCCTTTGCAGATGACAAGAAAGGGGCTCTCTGCCCCTCTGCATCCAGGTGCGGTGCGGTACTACATTGAGCGGGGTTGGTTGTGATGACATCAGCGGATGTACCCGCAGATGCCGGGCATGACGGCACAAAGGACAAAGATAGCAAGGAAAAGCATCGCTTCAGTTCTTTCACACTGATCATGGCGTCGGCAATGGCCGGGGTGGCCTGCGGATTGTTCTTTGGCGAATACTGTCGTTCGCTCTCTCTTCTCGGTAACGCTTACATAGGCCTGCTGCAAATGACAGTTCTGCCGTATATCGTGTTTTCCCTGATCGGGAATATTGGCCGGCTATCAGTGGGGGAAAGCAAGCGGTTGGCAATCGTCAGCATTGGTGCGTTGGCTATTTTATGGGCCATCGGTGCCATTATTGTCATGTTTGTGCCGTTCGCCTTGCCCAAATGGGATACGGGATCATTCTTCTCAACCAGCCTTATTGATCCGGTGAAAGAAGTCGACTTTCTCCAGTTGTTCATACCATCCAACCCATTCCAGTCGCTCGCCCAGAATCTGGCCCCGGCAGTGGTTCTGTTCTGCATGTTCTTTGGGTTTGCATTGATAAAAATTCGCGAAAAAGACCGGGTTTTGGAATTGGTCGATACGGTCACCGCCACGTTGTCTCGTGTGAGCCACCTGATTGCCAAACTGGCACCAATCGGAATTTTTGCCATCTCCGCCAGCGCCACCGGCACGCTGACCCTTGAGGAGTTTGGACGCTTGCAGGCGTATCTGCTCATTTTCACCGTAGCGGTTGTGCTTGTCATGATGTGGGTTCTGCCCATGCTCGTTGCATGTCTCACACCGTTCAAATATCGCGATGTTCTGGCCGCATCGCGCAGCGCGCTTATCACCACTTTCGTCATTGGCAGCGTTTTTGTTGTCATTCCAATGCTGGTGGACAGCGTGAAAGAACTGCTTGAAAAATATAAGGTCGAGGAAGGCGGTGATGCCCACGCTGTGTCCAATCCGGAATTTATCATCCCGCTGGCTTATCCGTTTCCCCATCTCGGTAAGGTTTTGACCCTGCTGTTTGTGCCATTTGCTGCCTGGTTTTACGGTCGGCCCATGGAGTTGATGGAATTCCCGTTGTTCCTTGGAACCGGCCTGGTGCTTAGCTTCGGCAAGGTCACAACGACAATTCCTTTCCTGCTCGATATGCAGGAACTGCCAGCCGATATATTTCAGTTGTTTTTGATGTCGAGTGTTGTGGCAGGACGTTTCAATGACCTGCTTGGTGCGATGCATTTGATGGCGTTTACCTTGATTGTCACGGCTGTGATGGCGGGTATTGCCAAAGTGCAGCGTACAAAGCTTTTGGCGGCAATCGCGGGTACTGCCGTGTTGTTGTTTGTGACCATTTTCGCCATGCGCGCTACACTTGACGCGACGTTCACCAATGCTTTTGGCCGCGATACGATTATCGCCAGTATGGCCTCAATGGAAAAACGGGTTTCCACCAAGGTTTTCAGTTTTGGTGAACCTGATCTTGCCGCTGATGATAGTTCGCGCATGGCCCGGTTGCGGGCTTCAGGAAAGTTGCGGATAGGCTTTGATCCCGACCGGTTGCCATTTTCATATTATAATGCCCGCGGCAAGCTGGTTGGGCTCGATATTGATTTGGTGCACCGCCTCGCTCGCGACCTGCATGTGGATCAGATCGAGTTTGTTCCATTCGCCGCCCCGACCCTGGAGGCGCAATTGGCCGACGATCAGTTTGCCATGGCAATTTCCGGACTGGCGGCAAGCGTTTCGCGCGCTGAGACATCCCTGATCAGCACGTCTTATATGAACGTCACCATGGCGATTGTGGTGCGCGATCATGACAAGCGGGAGTTCGAAGATATAGCTGAACTTCGCGCGCGAGATGATCTGAAAATCGGCGTTGAGGGTGGAAGTTATTTCGCCGAAAAAATCCGCGAGATCCTGCCTCAGGCGCAATTGGTGGAGCTGTGGTCTGAGCGCCAGTTCTTTGAAGGGCCGCCAGAATACATGGATGCCCTTGTGACCAGCGCTGAAGGCGGGGCTGGCTGGACCCTGGTGCATCCGGAATTTACGGTGATCAGTCCCATGCAGCGAAAAATTTCTGTGCCTCTGGCGTTTTTGATTTCAGGAAAAGACCAAGAACTGGATGATTTTCTAAAACAGTGGATTGCGTTAAAACGTCTGGATGGCACGATAGATGATCTCTATGATTACTGGATACTGGGCCGTGGCGCGAAGATAAAGAAACCGAGATGGAGTATAATCAAAGATGTTTTGGGCTGGATTGACTAATAAATTGGGGTTTTGGCAAACTGCTCTTGCGGGCACAGCTTTGCTCGCTGGACTTGCTGGCAGTGCGGGTGCTGAAAATATGGCACTGGAAAAATGCGCTGCAGCGGCAGGCAGTTATGTTACCACGATTACCGATATTGAAGGGGTGTTCCAATCGCGCGGATTGATTACCCTTGGTGGCGATGGCAGCTTTGTGATTAATGATTCCGGCCAAGGCGGGGTTGAGGGGATTTATGATCCGTTCTCCGCCAGCCAGGGTGCCTGGGCATGTGCAGGCGCGGAAGGCAATGAGATGAACGTCAAAGCGGTTGGCCTCAACTTCACATTGCCCAAAAGCGCTGGTCGCGGCGGCATGGGTCGGGTCGACTATACCGCGACGTTTAATACAGAGGCCAATACCCTTGAAGGCACCATCGCATTGCGGTTTTCCGGCGCAGATGACCTTGAAAGCGCTGATCCAACCATCATCGATGGCCCGCCATTTGAAGAGTTCCAGTTCTCAGGACACAGAATAACTGTGCCCTGAGAGAGGAAGTTATCTACTTCAAGAACAGCTTTGAACGGTCCGCATCATACTGGCCGGAAACACGCCGCAATTCGCGATTGAACTGCATGCCTTTGCGTGACTCGAATGAGACCGGTTTGATGGTGTAGAACTGTATCGGGCCCGGTTCAAATGCGGCTTCGTAGAGCGGAATGTCTTTGAACATAGCCGCTTCTTTTGCCTTGTGCTTGCCAATGAACCGGCACACGGGCACGTCTTTGATAACCGCGCTGCCATCATCATTGTATGAGATGTTTTCGCCATACAACCATTTGTAATAGGGCTTGCGGGTGTTGGGGGCCCATGGTTTTACAGGTTTGTGGCCCTTGCTCACATAAGCCACATAATATTTCACACCCATGACCTCCGGCTTGCCATCGCCATTGATGTCGAACACATCATAGCATTGTGGCAAGTTGCGGAAGGTCGGGATGCCGACCATGGAGTCGTTGGCCGAGGGCAGGGCATGGCGCATTTCGCTCATCTGGCCTGAATCAAGCCGCGTGCAACCATGCGAAGATGGTCCCCGGCTTACCAGCCATAGGTTCTTGTAGTTCTTCTTAGGGTCGCGTTCGCTGGCGACCTTGCGCCATTCTTTGGGGAAGTATCTGGTTCCTACTGGTGAGCGGATGCCTGCATTGTGAAATGCATTGTAATAAACCCCGCCAGCATGCTGGTAAGCGAGCAGCGGAATAAAGCCATAACCTGGATTGGACGATAGATAATCCACCATTCCGGTGATGCCACGGCCTTGTTCCCGTTCCATCAGATCCCAGACGCCGTTTACCCCGAATGCTGGAAGTCTGCCATGCTTGGTTTTTACAAAAGCCTTCACGGTGCCACTTGGCAGAATGTGGGTATATTCAATTGCATCCACATGCCCGTCGCGGATAACGTAATGTCCCTTGGTCACGTCTGTAAGGAAGGCTTCCGCGTGGGCGGCGAAGTCTGCACTGTCTGCTCCTCCGGCCTTGGCCAGTTCAGCGGCCTTTTGCAGGCTGGCTTTTTGCGCATCGCTCAAGGTATAGGCATTCACCCGGCCCGGTAAAACCGCATTGGCGAGGTCGAGTTGCGTCTCGGTTGAACTCAAGTCATCACCGGCGGCCAGCAGAGCTGCATGCCAGTCGGCATAAAGCTTGGCGGTAGGGATGTGAATGTAGAAAACCCGGCCAGGGTTCAGGTCTCCCATGGCCTTAACACTGGTTGCCCGGTAGGTTTTTTCATCGAGCGTTGACCGGGTCGCGACAAAATCGGCAATCTTCATCTGGCCAATTTTTTCATCAAAGCGTTCGTGGTTTTTATTCACGGACAATTTGATAATCTTGTTGTCGATCAGCTCTTTATAGGTCTTCTGGCGCACCAACAGGTCATCGAGATAGTTGTCCATCTCATCTTTACCGAGCACCATTGTGAAACGTATCTGATTGCCCCGCGAAAGCTCGATATGGAAGCGTGACGGGTCTTGTGAGCGTGGTGCAAACCCGGCGTAGAAAGAAGGTTCATACCAGTAAAAATAGATACCTGGCGCTGGTTTTGAGCCATCCCAGCCTTCCGCCTGAACGGCGTTTGTCGCCAGGGAAGAAAGACCGAAGCCGGCAATTGCCGTTGATAGAATTAAAGCACGCAAGCGTGTCATTTTATGACCTCCTCAAGAGATACTGATCCTGTTGGTTGTGCCGTAGCGTCATCAAGTGCGGCCAAAGCCGGCACATTTGCCAATTCGTCATTGCCAATGAACGGGCGAGACTGGAACAGCCACAGCTTACCGTCTGCAAATCCAAATTCAATGTCCCAGGGCCGTGGTTTGCCGGATGCATCGGTTGCGGCAGGCAAAGTATCACGGATTTTCTGGGCAGCGAGGACCAGCGATTTTAGCTCATCTGCGTCGAGCACAAATTCTGATCCTGTCGAAGGGACAATCTCTGATCCGCCATCGGGCTTAAGTAAGCGGCGTTGCGGAGATTTGAACATAGTGATCAACTCAACCCCTTCATTCGACCACAAAAGAGTTTCCGCCGGGGTGCCATCCACTGCACCACCAACTCCTTCAGAGGTGGCGATGAGCACTTTTTCCGGGTCGCCGTGCTGAATGTCAGCAGTGATTGCGACACCGGACTTTTCCGACGACACGGACTTCAAAATTACCACGGAAGGCAAAACCCACATTGGTTTGTCGATCAGGGTCTGGCGCCATGAGAACGAACGGTAGGTGAACGGTGATGCCCAGACTTTTTTCAGACCTTCAAAAATATCGTCGAGAGATTTGAGATTGAAAATGGTCAGGTTAAGCCCGGCCCCATTGAAGTTTTCGAGGTCCTCAACGTTGGTGTCACTGCGCACAAACACACCCACTGTTCGGGTTTTATCCGCAGGATCAAGCAACCCGAGTTTGTCGAGATGGCTGATGGTTGCCTGTTTTACCGCATCGCTAACCGGTTGCTGGCGAATCGAATTGCGGATGATCGCAAGGCGTGGTTTGATCCATTTCGCGAGTTCCTTTTCACTGACACCCCCGGTGGTCATTTCACCGAAGAACTTGTCATAGGTCCGCTTGAGAAAATCGTTTATGGGTTCACCATTCTTGGCAAGTTTCTGCTTCTCAAGTTGCTTTGGCACGGCAACGACCGTGTTTTTCAAATGGGCATGATAAACCCCGAATGGCACAACGACGCCGGGCGCTACATTATCGGGGAACATGGATTTGAGCTCACCGAGAAACGCCGCTTTCGGGCCGGAGCGAATACCAGAATCCTTGATCCTGAGTGTTGCCATGTCCACCGGCATATCGGCTTTGAGATCAAGCTTGTCGATGTCGATATGCAGTTTGGCTTTGCTACCTGCTGCACTCCCATCAGATGTACGCTTGGTGTTGCGGGTGAACTCCTCATAGATCAACTTGTCCTGATCGGTCATATCGGCGACATGTTTGAGAATAACCCGCCCGC
>CAJQND010000356.1 GCA_905479595.1 uncultured Hyphomicrobiales bacterium | reverse complement strand
CCAACCGTTTTCTCAGCCCGCCAGTTCGTCAATCACGGCCACGTCAAGGTCAACGGAAGCCGGGTCAATATCCCTTCATACCGGGTTAAAGTTGGCGACGTCATTGAAGTGCGCGACAGGTCAAAACAGATGGCCCTCGTTCTTGAAGCCACTCAGAGCCCTGAGCGCGATACGCCTGATTATCTCGAAATTGACCACTCAAAGCTGACTGTATCAATGTCACGTATTCCGGTTCTTGCCGATGTGCCATATCCGGTACACATGGAGCCGAACCTGGTGGTCGAATTCTATTCCCGCTAGGTTGCGATTGCGCGTGGTTCTTACGCGCAGATTTTACAAATTCAGAAGGGCTGCCTTAACCGGCGGCCCTTTTTCTTTGCGTGATCCCGGTTTTTTAACCCGCATCAACATCGCAAATGCTAACTATCCGCGAATACAGAACGGGTGCGCGCGGAGGTGTGCGGGTGTTTAGCATAGTTGACATGGGCTTGTTGGCGCTTGGTGCGCTGTTTGCGGGATTCGTTGCCGGGCTTGCCGGATTTGGCACAGCCATGACGGCGATGGCATTCTGGCTGTATGTGGTTGCCCCTGTGGTTGCCGCGCCGCTTGCAGCAATTTGTGCTGTTGGCGCCCATGCCATGTCGGTCCCCAAAATCTGGCGCGATTTTGATCTCGCGTCGGCCAGGATCATTTTAATTGGTGGTCTCGTTGGGGTGCCATTTGGTATTGCCTTGCTGCTCTGGCTTTCCCCGGACCTGTTCCGCGGAGTGATTGGCGCGTTCCTTTGCGCGTATGCCTTGTTCATGCTGCTGCTCAAAAAACCGCCCGTTATCAGCGGCGACGGCAAGTTGGGCGATGGTGTGGTTGGTTTTGTGGGTGGTGTACTGGGCGGGTTTGCGGGGCTTTCGGGAGCTGCGCCAACAATCTGGGGGCAGTTGCGCGGTTGGGGCAAAGAGCGCCAGCGCGGCGTCATTCAAGGCTTCAACATGCTCATTCTTGTGTTCGCGATCGCGGTGTTTGCGATTAAGGGCATGCTGACAGCAGAAGTTCTTACTGCGGCAGCGATCTGTCTTCCCGCCACTTTTCTGGGCTCGATTGTGGGAACCAGAGCCTATCTCGCCATTGATGCAGTGATGTTTCGGCGCTTTATTCTTGGTCTACTTTTTGTCTCAGGAGTGGTTTTGTCGGCCACATGGCTGCTGGGATAACTGCAGGTGTAAAAAGGGGCTTGCAACTGAAGTGTAATTGAATAAGTTTACCGCCAGTATCGAGGGTCTTGACCCTAAACCAATCCCAATAGAAATGCGCTGGAGCTTCCTATTACATGACGGAAATGCTTGTTCTTGACAATTTGACCAAGCGATTTGGGCCGTTTGTCGCGGTCGATGGCATTTCGCTGGAAGTGAAACCCGGCGAAGTACTTGGATTTCTTGGTCCCAACGGAGCTGGAAAATCGACCACGATGAAAATGGCTGCCGGGTTTTTGATACCCGACGCAGGGATCGCGCGAATTTGTGGCCATGATGTTGCAACCGATGCCCGGGCCGCCAAACAACATCTGGGCTACCTTCCTGAAGGTGCTCCCGGTTATAGCGAAATGACAGCACTCGGCATGTTGCGCTTTGCTGCCAGTATTCGCGGGCTCTCAGGTGCTGCGGCCCGCACAGCGATTGACAGCGCGATTGAACGTGCTGATCTTGCCACCGTGGCAAACCAGACCATTGAAACCCTGTCGAAGGGCTTTAAGCGCCGGGTCGGCCTGGCCCAGGCGATCTTGCACGATCCAGACGTGCTTATCCTTGATGAGCCAACAGATGGTCTTGACCCCAATCAGAAGCATCAGGTGCGCAATCTTATCCGCGATATGGCCGCCCAAAAGGCAATCATCATTTCCACCCACATTCTCGAAGAGGTGGATGCGGTGTGTTCGCGTGCGGTGATTATCGATCGCGGACGCATTGTTGCCGACGGCACAGCACGCGAGTTGAAACGCCGCGCTGAAAATCACAATGCGGTGGTGATGCGTGTCGCAGCAGGTGATCTGGACAAAGCAAAGAAAGCGCTTGCCGCACTCAAAGGCACAGGCCGGGTTGAAACCGTATCGCGGGGAAAAACCGGAGCCCGGCTGCGGGTCTATCCGGTGACCACGAAATCCATTGCCAGTGATGTGGCTGCCGCCTTGAAGGCCAAACGCATTCACGTGCAGGAACTGAACGTTGAAGAGGGGCGGCTTGAAGATGTCTTCCGTGACATTACCAGCAGCGAGGCCGAACTGGCGGAGGTGGCTAATGGGTAACATTCTCACCATCGCCAAGCGTGAGCTGAAAGCCTATTTCGGCACGCCGATTGCTTATGTCTTTCTCGCGATTTTTGTGGCGCTTACCGGGGTTTTCACATTTTTCATTGGCGATTTTCTGGGCCGTGGCGTGGCTGATCTGCAGCCATTCTTCCAATATCACCCCTGGCTTTATCTTATGCTGGTGCCTGCGATCTCCATGCGCCTTTGGGCCGAGGAGCGTAAATCCGGCACCATTGAGCTGCTTATGACCTTGCCGGTGACCACCACTGAGGTGGTGATCGGAAAGTGGCTGGCAGGTTGGGTTTTTCTCGGCCTGGCACTGGTTTTAACCTTCCCCATCTGGATTACCGTCAATGTTCTAGGCGACCCGGACAATGGGGTGATTGCCGCAAGTTATGTTGGCAGCTTTATGGTTGCCGGGGCTTTTCTTGCCATTGGTGCGTGCATGTCGGCGCTCACCAGGAATCAGGTTATTGCCTTTGTGCTGGCTGCGGTGGTGTGTTTCCTGTTTGTCATGGGCGGTAGCGGCATGGTGCTTGATGCGGCTGCAGGCGTGCTTCCTGATGTGGTGGTGCAGGCGATTGGCAATATGTCGGCAATGGTGCATTTCGACAATATTGCCCGCGGCACACTGGATGTGTCCGATCTCACATATTTCGTTTCCCTGACTGTGTTCTGGCTGTTTGCCAACGTGTTGACCATTGAGTTGAAAAAGGCGGATTAGATGACTTGGTTAAAGAGTTTAAACCGCAATACCCTGGCTTTTGGCAACTTTGTGGCCGCTGCCATCCTGCTGCTGGCGGTCAATCTGTTTTCTGCTGAGATGTTTCGAGGTGATCGGCTGGATTTGACGCAAGGCAAGCTCTACACCATTGCTGATGGCACTAAAACTCTATTGAAGAAAATAGATGAACCAATAGAGGTAAAGCTTTATTTTTCTGAGAAAATTGGTGATTTGTCTCCAGCATATCGGCGTTATTTTGAACAAGTGCGTGGGTTGTTGCAGCGCTATTCAGATTTATCCAACGGCAATGTGCAGGTGATCTCCACGAACCCTGAACCGTTCTCTGATACTGAAGACCGCGCGGTTGGTGCGGGTTTGCAGGCGATACCGTTAGGCGATACCGGTGAAACCGGATATTTCGGCCTGGTCGCCTCCAACACCACTGACAATAGCGAGGTCATCGCGTTGCTCAATCCGGAACGGCAAGCGTTTCTGGAATACACTTTGTCGAGCATGATCTATAAATTATCGAACCCGCAGAAGAAGACCATTGGCTATTTTGCGGGCGTGCCGATTGAAGGCAATTTCAGCCCACAAGGCCAGGTGCCGCCGTGGCGGGTACTGGCGCAGTTGCGCGATTTCTACGACATGCGCCGGGTAGACATGGTGAACGGCAAGGTGGAAGACGGCATTGATATGCTGATCTTGTTCCAGCCAGCCGGCCTGATTGAGGAAGAAGTTTACGCAATTGATCAGTTTGCCCTGAGCGGCAAGCCGGTGATTGTGCTGGCAGACCCGAATGTGGAAGTGCAGGGCCCGGAAGTCTTGCGCTTCAGCACTGGTGACAAATTGCTGGAAATGCTGAAAAGCTGGGGCATCGACCTTCCCGCTGACAAGGTGGTGGGTGATCTGGAAAATGCCCGGCGCATCCAGTTTGGCGCGCCTGGTGGCCAGCCGGAAATCGCCAAATATGTGCTTTGGCAGGTGCTCGGCCCGCCGAATGTCGATGTGAATGACCCGGTTTTTTCTGGAGTGAGCGTTTTAGCGTTCGCAACACCTGGGCCACTCACGCCCGTTGAAGGGGCGAAAACAACGGTTGTGCCGCTGGTTTTTACCAGTTCTAAATCAGAAATATTTCCAG